>DATMTF010000170.1:0-6680 GCA_035565015.1 Asticcacaulis sp.
CGGCGAGAGAGTCGCCATGCGGTGGAAAACCTGCCGCAAGGGCCATGGCCCACTCGCATCAGGGTAAAGAATTTACCGAGAAGGATACATGAAATGACATCCATCAGCGCAATCAGCGCTTATAGCCCCAGCAGCGCCACAACGTCTGTCGGCCGGGTCGATCCCGATCACGACGGCGACAACGACGCGGGCCAGTCCAAGGCCTCCGAAGCCGCCGAAACTTCGCGCGGCCCGGCGACCAACGTCACCCTGTCGCCGCAGGCGCAGGCGCTTATGGCCAGCCAGAAGGCCTGATTGAGTTTGTAGCGCCTGATTGAGTTTGTAGCGTAAGCGTACCCGGTCGAGGGAGGCCTGACCCCTCGATTGGTTTATGCGCCATTTACAGCTTTCAGCACGAGACCTGGCGTTAAAAGCTGGGGCAGAACCTGCGGCGCCTTGCCCGGCGCATAATAAATGTAGAGCGGCACGCCCGACCGCCCGAAGGATGTCAGATAGCGGGTAATCTGCGCGTCGCGATGCGTCCAGTCCCCGACCATATAGACGATGTGTTGCGCCTTCAGCGCCGCCTGCACACGCGCGTCCGACAGGGCGACGCGCTCATTGACCTTGCAGGTCAGGCACCAGGCGGCGGTCATATCGACCAGGACCGGCTGCCCACTGGCGCGCAGGGCGGCGAGTTGATCCGGTGAGAAGGCGACCCTGTCATGCTGCGCTGACGCGACGCTGGCGGCGGGTGTCTGCATCGCCGAGCCGACGGCGAGAGCGAGGCCTGCAACGCTGGCGGCGGCGCGCAGACTCCGCGGCAGACGGCGCAGGACGGCTGCGCACGCGATCAGCGCCATGCCGAGGATCAGCAGGCCAAGCCCCGCGACTCCCGCCTGCTGCCAGAACACCCAGCCCATCCATACGGCGGCCAGATACATCGGAATGGCGAGCAACTGACGCAGGCGGTCCATCCAGACGCCGGGTCTTGGCATGAGCCTGGCCAGGGCGGGCGACCACGTGATGGCGCAGGTCATCACAACGAAGGGCGCAGCGAAGCCGAGGCCAAGCGCGGAGAAGATGGCCAGCGATACAAAGCCGCCGCGCAGCAGGGCGACGCCGGTCGCGGTCGCCATAAAGGGCGCGCTGCACGGCGCGGCGACCACGACGGCCAGAACGCCGGTCATGAAGGCGGCCAGATACGGGTGGCGCCCGACGTCCTGAGCGCCCGCCGCCGATTGCAGCGATCCGCCGATTTCGAACAGACCGGACAGGTTCAGGCCCACCATGAACATCAAAAGGCTGAGACCGGCGGTGACGAAGGGCGACTGAAGCTGAAAACCCCACCCCACCATAGCCCCAAGCCCGCGCGCCACGTCGAGCATGAGCGCCAGGGCGATGAAACTCAGCACGGCGCCCAATCCATAAACAAGCGCTTCACGCCGCGCCAGCCTGTGATCGTGGCCTGCCCGCGTCAGGGCCAGAAGCTTCATCGACAGGACCGGAAAGACGCACGGCATCAGGTTCAGGATCAGACCGCCGAGAAAGGCGAGGGCGATCGCAAGACCGATGCCGTCCTGCCTTACCGGTTGCGGCGTCGGCGCGGCAGGCAGGGCGCCTGCGTGCGCGATCACCCGCGCCGATTGTCCGTCCGCAAACCGTATCACAAGGGCCGCGCTGGTCGGCAGGGCGCCGATATGGGCCGAGGGCAGGGTAATGCGCAAACCGTCCGCGGTCCCGGTCAGGCTCTGC
Source organism: Asticcacaulis sp. (assembly GCA_035565015.1). Classification (GTDB taxonomy): domain Bacteria; phylum Pseudomonadota; class Alphaproteobacteria; order Caulobacterales; family Caulobacteraceae; genus Asticcacaulis. The sequence continues at coordinate 1,735 of DATMTF010000170.1, forward strand.
GGCGCGGCGGCGGCGATCAGGTCGGGGTCTTCGCTGAAGACATAAGCGTCTTGCGGGTGAAGAAACGCCTGGCGCAGAGCGGCGTCGCCCGGCAAGGAAAAATCAAGCGACAGCATGCCGTTCGTCAGCGTGTAGGCGGCAGGGGAGCTGACCGGAACCGGGAAGCCGGACGACGGCGCGGCTGGCGTCGGGGCGTCGGCGGATACGTCAAGCGTGGTCTTCAGATCGAAGCTGACCGGCTCGCAGGCGTCGCGACAGACGAGCGAGTCGACATGCAGCGCCAGAGGCAGGCGCGCGCCGGGTTTGAGGTTTTTGTCGGCGCGCAGCTCGACATAGGCGGTGACGGCGCGGTCATAGCCATAGGTGACCACGCCGTCATAGATGAGCTTTTGCGGCGCGGGCCATAAGACGTCGCCCATCATGGCGCCGCCGCTGGACAAGCTAATGTCCGTCGGCAGGCCGGTGTCGCCGGGATTGAGCCAGTAGGTATGCCAGAACGCGTCAGGCGTCAGGGTCAGGGCCAGCAGGGCTTCGCCTCCGGGCGCGACCTTGCCCGCGACCGGTTGCAGCGTCGCCGTCATATGTCCGGCGCGCACGGCGGCGGGAGCGGCCATGGGGGCGGCCAGAAGGGTCAGGGCCACAAGCCCGATACGGATCAACGAACGCACCACGCGCGTATGCCTTCCTGCTTGAGAAATTTTTCAGCCCTGCGGCCATGCAACATGGCCAGGGTCGAGATGAAGCCCGCCTCGATGCAGGTCGGCGCCGCGACGGTGACCGAGCGCGGCGGATCCTTGACCGGCATGGCGGTGCGCGGATCGAGAATGTGCGAATAGCGCACGCCGTTTTTCAGCAGAAAACGGCGCGCATCGCCGCTGGTGGTCAGGGCGCCGTCGAGGATTTCCAGCCGCCCGGCCATGTCGCCGGGTCGGGCCGCGTCCTCAATGCCGACGCGCCAGCGCTGGCCGTCCGATCTGGGGCCGGTGACGCGCAGGTCGCCGCCGAAATTGACCAGGCAGGCGGCCCGCGTCATGCGACGCAGGGCGTTAATGGCGCAATCGACCGCGTACTCCTTGCCGAAGCCGCCAAAATCGATCTCCTGCCCCTCGGCCAAGGCGATCTCGCCATCCGACCAATGCGCCCTGCCCCAGCCGATTCTGGATCTGAGCGCGCTGATCTGGTCGCGCGACGGCACGTTGTCCGAGCCGTCAAACCGCCATATCCGCCGAAGAACGCCGGAGGTGATGTCAAACCGGCCACCGCTCAACCGCCAGGCGCGATCGGCGAAGTCGATCAGGGCGCGGGTCTCGTTATCCACCCTGACCGGCCTGCCAGCGCTGGCGTTGATGCAGCCGACCACGCTGTCGTCGCGATAGCGGCTGTAGGTGCGCTCAATGCGCAGCGCCTCCAGTTCGACCGCCCGACCGGCGTTTGCCGCCAGCCGGGGATCGTCCGTTTCGATGCGCAGCTCGCAGGGCGAATGCATGGCGACGAAGCGGTAGACAAAGCCGTCCTTCAGTCGCTCAAGCGGGCGCGGCGCGACCTCCATCTCAGTAGAAGGCGAAGCTGTAGCCAAGGATCACGCTCGTCGCCTTGACGCCGGTGAACAGATTCTCCGTCTTCAGATCGCCGATGGCCGAGGCGGGATGCGAGGTTCCGCTCTGCTGGTAGCTGGCGGCCCGCAGGTACAGCTCGTCATTGCCCAGAACGCGCATGCCGACTTTTAAAGCGATCGTGTTGGCGTTGAACGTCGCCAGCCGGCTGTCGGATGAGGCGTAGGCCGGCAGGGGCTGTCCGTCGATCAGATAGTCATGGAAGAAGTTGGCCTTGCTCTGATGGTAGTAGCGGTAGCTCGGCTCGACATAGAGGAAGCTGGTCAGCGGTATGCGCTCGGCGACCTCCAGCGTTTCGGCGTTGATCCCCCAGCTATCGTGATAAAGCCGCGCCGAAACGTCAGCCACGGTTCCCCACAGCGCAATCTTGTTGCCAAGATAGAGGCTCTGACGGATGCGCGAGCCGGGGCGGCTTTCGTACAGATACTTCACCGGCGCGCCGCTATTGCCGTCCACAACCGATATGACGCGATAGGGGTCGGTCTGATAGCCGGACGTATCGCCCAGCGAATAGTTGATCTGGGCCAGCCAGTAGCGGTTCATCACCTGGGTCACGCCGCCGACGAAATCGACGACATTCTTGGTGCGGTTGCCGCCCTTGCTGACGCCGCTCATTTCGGTGAAGGGCTCAGGCGTGCCGAAGAAAGGCTTGGAGGTGTCGTGCTCGAAGTTCAGCTCCGCCGAGACGGTCGTATTCTTGTCGTTGAAATCGCGCGCATAGCCGATATTGGCCGACATGGAATTGTAATCGTGCTCGGTGGACCAGGCGCCGCCGAGGTTTAAACGGTCGCCATTGTCGAGCGTGCCGGTATAGCCCAGGTCGATGGCGTAGCGTTGGTCGCGAAAGCCGGAATCGACGGGCAGCGTATTGGCGGGCGTGGTGTATTGCCGCGCCGTAACGTCGGTGCCGGGAATGGTGACGAGCTGGCTGTTGCCTGAGGCGCTCGTAACCGTCGTCTTTTGCCCCTGGGTTTTCGACGGCGTGACGAAGGTCTGGGCGGCGGTCCAGGGCGCGGCGCCATTGGGCGTGGCGCCGGTCAGGGTATCGGCGGTCAGCTTGACATGCAGGCTGTCGCCGCTGTCGTCATTGAGCGTGACGCTGGTCACCGGCTCGATGGCCTTCACGCGACCATTGGCCTCCTGATAAAACAGGATGGCCGAATCCACGCGCGTCAGATTGGCGTCGGTCGAGGTGTCGTCATTGATATTCTGGCTGGCGTTCTGGCTGTCCTGCGCCTGAGCGGTATGGGCGCACAGGGCGCCGGCGAACAGATTGGCCGTCATCAGCCCGAGGGCCGCCGTCAGACGGCCTTTACGTGGGTTCAGTTGCATCCGCAGCCTCCGCCGTCAAAGGTGCGGCCGCCGGAAGCGCCTTCCTTGGAAAAGTAGATATGATCATCCGCGCCCGCAATCAGCGGATGGGTGACCGGCTGCATGGAGCGCCGCGCCATCAGGTCGCGGTCCCAGGCCTTGGCGCCCAGAGAAGAACAGCCGCCAAGCAGCAGACAGCCGCCAGCGATGACGGCGAGGCCCGCGCGCCGCATCAGATCATTTTTCATCGAGAAGCTCCGACAACTGGTCGTTATAGGCGTCGGCCTGTTCGGGGTGGAAGCCCTTGTGGGTGAAGCGAACGCGTCCGTCGCGCCCGATCAGCAGGCTGGTCGGCATGTCGCTGACCTTGAAGCTTTGGGCCAGCTTGCCGTCGCTGTCATAGACGACGTCAAGATCACTGCCGACGCGACGCAGGAAGGCGTCGGCGCGGTCGCGGCTGTGATCGACATTGACCGCGACGATAACGAGCCCGTCCTTGCCGTAGTGCGCCTTGAGCTGCTCCATATAGGGGAAGGACTGCTCGCACGGGTGGCACCAGGAGGCCCAGAAGTCGAGATAGACGACCTTGCCCTTATAGGCGGACAGGTCAAGCGCGGGCGCGGCCATGGCGGGAAAGGCCCCGCCAAATACGATCGCGCCGGCGGCGAGCCCGGTCCAGATGGACAGCGGGGGGAAGCGAAGTTTCAAAACCATGATGTCTCCCTGATAAGCGGGTTCAGGGACAGGACACCGCGCCGACGCCGTTACCGTAGTGCGCGTGATAAAAAAAGCCTTCGCAATTTGTTACGGATCACAGACCGCTGCGGTGTCGGACAGGCGAAGGGGCAAGCCCTGTTTTCATGGGAGACGCCGCCATGACCTCGCAACTGCACCGCCGTCATATACTCGTCGCCGCGCTTGGCCTCGTTTTTGCGCCGCGCGTGGCTGACGCTTCGCCGCTGGCGCTCGTTCCGCAGCCCGCCCGCGTCGGGCAGGGGCGATTGAATATCCTGATGATGCCGATCCTCGACGTGGCGCTGTTTGCGCCTGACGCGCGTTGGCGGGCGGACGCGCCCTACGCCATGCAGGTGACCTTCCTGCGTTCGCTCAACGGCCATAAGATGGTCGGTCACGTGCTGGATGAAATGCGTCATATCGGCTTTGGCGGCGATCCACGTCTACCCGGATGGAGGCGGGAACTGGAGAGTATTTTTCCCGACGTCTCCGATGGCGATATCCTGACCGGCGCGCGTGACGTTGACGGAGGGGCGCACTTTTTTCTGGGCGGACGCAGATTGGGCCGCATCGTCGATCCGGCCTTTGCCGACGCCTTTTTCGGCATTTGCCTGAGCCCGCGCACCTCCCAGCCACAGTTACGGCGCGACGTTCTGGGTCGGTATGCCTGAAGTCTGGCGCGGGAAACAGTTTAAGATTAGAGCGCTTTTCAATCTGACAGACGGTGGCGAGTCTATTCGCTCCCAATGTAGAAGAAGCGGCAAGCGGTGAACGCAATGGGAATCTTTCCGGCAGAGTCTACTTTTACGCTTTGAACTTCGGCCCACGCAGAAATGGCGCGCCCGACAGGATTCGAACCTGTGACCTACGGTTTAGGAAACCGGCGCTCTATCCTGCTGAGCTACGGGCGCATGCAGGGTTTGCATAGGCTATTCGTTGACTTTGCTCAAGTCGGGCTGAAGGAAAATACGTTCGTCAGCGTACGATGTTTTCGTCTTCGCCGACATCATTGGCATTGTTGCTGTCAGGTTGGTTGTCGTCGAGGCCGTCAATATCCTCGGCGGCCTGGGTGACGCTGCCGTCGCTGCGGTTGGCGAGCGGCAGGCCGGTGTCGTCGATTTCCGGGTCAGGCGCAGCGTCGTTTAGTGGTCCTGGCGTATGGGATTTCAGGTCGTTTTGGGTCATAGCGCGCTCCTTTGGCGTCACTATGCGCAAGACCGCCGTAAGAATGCGCAGGGCATCCGAAGATTGGATATAAAAAAGCCGCCGGTTTGTCCGGCGGCGTCT
>DATMTF010000171.1:0-22542 GCA_035565015.1 Asticcacaulis sp.
GATCATGCGCCGGTGGCCGTGGCGGCGGCGAAGGACGCGCCGGACGCTGTGAACCTGTTTCTGGCGCCGGTCGCGACGGTTTCGGCGGCGTCCAGCGCGTCGCGATAGACGGGCTCGCGACCAGACGAATGCAGAGCAGGCTCATTACAGTAATTGTTCGATTTATGAGAACGATTTTAATATTATAATCTGTTGGAACGAACCTTTATGCGGGTATAAACCGGCGGCGAAGTGGAGTTCCCCATGGCTGACATCGCCGTTCCTGCGCGCCCGCACCGCATTTTGAGCCTCCTGCCCGGTCTCGTCCTGTGCCTGATCGTCACCGGCGCCGCCTATGCGCTGCAATCGGCGGAGGCGGCGCTGCTGGGCAAGGCGTGGGTCGAGGCGCTGGTGCTGGCCATTGTGCTGGGCGCGACGGCGCGCAGCCTGTGGACGCCGCAGGAAGACTGGCGCGCAGGCGTGGAGTTCAGCGCCAAATACCTGCTGGAGATCGCCGTCGTGCTGCTGGGCGCCGCGGTCTCGACTCAGATGCTCATCGACGCCGGCCCCTTTCTGCTGATCGGCGTCTTCATGGTGGTCGCCGCCGCCATTGTGATCAGCTTCGGCATCGGCAAGGCGCTGGGTCTGCCGACGCGCATGGCGTTGCTGGTGGCGTGCGGCAATTCGATCTGCGGCAATTCGGCCATCGCCGCCGTCGCGCCGGTCATCGGGGCGGATTCCGACGATGTTGCGGCGTCCATCGCCTTCACCGCCGTATTGGGCGTTCTGGTCGTGCTGGGCCTGCCTCTGGTCGGCCTGCTGCTGGGCATGAAGGCGGCGGCGTTCGGCGCCTTTGCGGGCCTGACCGTCTATGCCGTGCCGCAGGTGATCGCCGCCGCCGCGCCCATGGGGGCGGGCGCCATCCAGATGGGAACCCTGGTCAAGCTGACGCGCGTGCTGATGCTGGGGCCGGTCAGCCTGATCCTGTCGCTGATCGCGCCGCGTCTGACGCCGCAGACGGTTCCGGACGGGGAGTTTGTCGCAGGCGAGGCCGTGCGTCGCCGACCGGATCTGGCGCATCTTGTCCCGTGGTTCATTATTGGCTTTATCGCCATGGTGGCTCTGCGCGCCTTCGGTTTCATACCGCAGGGGGCCCTGGCGCCGATCGGCGATGCGGCGGGCTTTCTGACCGTCGTGTCGATGGCGGCTCTGGGGCTGGGCGTCGATGTGCGCACCGTGGCGAAGGCGGGCGGACGGGTGACGCTGGCGGTCGTGCTGTCGCTGCTGGCTCTGGGAGGGATCAGCTTCGGTTTGCTGAAGGTTCTGGGGATGGCGTGAGTCGCCCCTCCCACCGCTTCGCGGTCCCCCCTCCCCGCTACGCAGGGAGGGATGAAAACGACTCTATTTCACACTGTCCAGCAAGGTTTCGAAGCGTTTGGCCGCGCAGGCGGTTTTGCTGTGGCAGAGGGACAGGGGCAGGATGTGCGAGGCGTCGGGCGTCAGATCGGTCAGGTTGCGCATCTGGTCGAGCGACTGGGCTCGGTAGCGGACGATGACGACCTCACGGCCTTGCGCATTGCGCCATTTTTCAAAGATCAGCGCGCCGCCGGGGGCGGGATCGTCTTTCGCCAGACTGTCCGGCGCCAGACTGTCCGGCGCCAGACCGCCCGCCTTCCAGTGCAGGTCGAGCGCGCCGCCGATATAGGCGAGGTTGGAATCGTGGCCGACCAGCACGGTCATCTTCTTCGTGTCGGTCGCGAACAGGCCGCGTTTGACCTCGGCCAGCAGCGGTCTGGCGCCGAAATCGGCGATGGCCTTGGGGCGGGCGACGAGCTGGAATTCCAGCGCGTGCAGGGCCGACAGATCGGCTATGGTCTGACGGTCAGCCTGCCCCCAGCCGACGCTGTCCAGCGGCTTGGCGTCGGCATATTGCAGCAGCAAGACCTGCGCCAGCGAGGAAGCCGTATCGAGGCCGCCGTCGATCTTGACGCGGTTTTCCTTATCGACGAAGCGCGTCGGCATGTCTTCGAGACCGCAGGACGCCGCGCCGTCGGGACAGGCCGGGGCCGAACAGCAGCCGAGGATGGCGTCGAGCTTTTTCAGCAGCGGCGCGTAATGCGCGTCGACCGCCGCCAGGCCGCCCGGTCCGAGCGCGCCTTGCGCCGCGGCCAGCATGGCTTCGCCGTCGGCGGGCGTGTCGGCCTCGAACGGCGAAAAGCGCGGATCGGCCTGATCCATCGGGCCGTGTTCGACCGTGACCGGGCATTTTGGGTCCAGCGCCTGCGCGTAGGCTTCAGCGGTTTTCAGCGTGCGCTGGTCGATATCGGCGACGACGCGCAGATTATGGCAATCCTCGCCCAGAAACGCGCCGTAGCTGCGCGCGTCCAGCGCGCCGAGCTTCGTTACCGCCTGCGCGCCGTGACCGGTCAGAAACCCCCAATCGACGTCCCACGACGGCCAGGTCTTTTGCGTGAAGCCTTCGGGAACGACCCTGGCCTTGGTCGGCGGGCGCACGCCATGGCGCATGACCACGACGACGCGCTCCAGCCGCCAGGCTTCGCTGGCCTCAGCCCGCCCCAGAAACGCCATGGCGATAAGGGAAAACAACATCCAGGTCAGCAGTACGCCGAGCCCGCCGATCCCCGCCTTACGCAATGTCCTGACCATTCTGCATCCTCCTGCGGCGCGTATGGATAAGTTGTCGCAGCGGCCTTCAACCACGAACGGCGTCATAGCCTGCTTTCTTGACAGCCAGGCGACAGTCTTCGTCGCCTGGCTGCCTGTGCATCAGAACTTGGCCGCCACGCCGACGGCCCAGGTCTGGCCGTAGGCTTCGTTCTCGACCAGTTGCCGCGCATTGCCGATAAAGCGGCGCCACGGCGCGTCGTTCAGGTTCTTGCCCTGCACGAACAACTGCCAGTTATGATTGATCGCATAGCCGACCTTGACATCGACGCGGCCGCGCGCCGCCGTATAGATGTCCGTGCTTTTATCGGCGCCCAGCGTGTCGAGGAATTTCGAGCGATACGAATAGGCGATGCGCGCCGTCCAGTTATATTTCTCATAGGTCAGCTCCGCCGTGCCGGTCAGGTCGGAGGTGTAGATCAGGCTGACCTTGTCAGCTCGTCCCGGCGCGCCGTCGGTCGAGGACTTCTGCGAGGTCAGGTTCAGCGTGGCGCCGAGGCCGTCGAGCGGCGCGGGCAGCATCTCGTCGAACTGATAGACGAGATTGAATTCGACGCCCGCCAGCGTGGCCTTATCGAGATTTTTCGGCTGAGAAACGTTCAGATCGGTATAGGTCACGCCGCCAATCGTCAGATCGCCGGTATAGCCGGTGTTGAAGATCGGATCCTGAATGTCCTTGTAGAAGGCCGAGACCGAGATCACGCCGCGCTTGCCGAAATAATACTCGAAACCGGCGTCGAGATTGAGCGATTTCAGCGGATTGAGGTCCGGATTGCCCATTTCCGCGCTGCCCTCATCCTTGCTGATGTTCACATGCGGCGCCAGATCGACATAGTTGGGACGGCCGATCGAGGTGGTGGCGGCGAAGCGGACCAGGGTGTCGGCATTGACGTCGTAACGCCCGACGACCGACGGAAACAGATCGGTATAATCCTTTTTGCCGAAACTGTTGAACGGCATGTCGATGGACGAATCCTCGTCGAACGCCTTGGCCTTGGAGGTGTTGGCGGTATGCTCGACGCGCAGGCCCGGCGTCACGGTCCAGTTTCCGCTGCGGATCGTCGCCTGCGCATAGCCGGCGCTGACGGTTTCGGTGACGTCGTAATCGTCGGCCAGTTCGCCGACCAGCGTATCCGGCTCCTTCAGATTGGCGTCGGTCAGGTAACCGGCCGCCTCGGCGGCGTCGAGCGACTTGATGAAGTCGACCGTCGGGCCGAAATCATAGCGGCCATCATAGAGGGTCGCGCCGGTATAGGATTGATAGTCGCTGAGCGTCATGCCCGAATGCGACACGTCATAGAGCTTGTAATTGACGTCGGAGCGCTTGTGGCGCTTGGAATATTTCGCGCCGAACCTGAAGGTCGTATCCCCGCCCCACAGGCTGGTCGGCAGGCTGTAATTGACACTGGCCTGGTTCAGCATCTCGCGATAGTGGTCGGCCTCCAGTTCGGCCTCGGAGGCGGTGAAGTCCGAAGCGTCATAAACCTTGCCGCCCGGATCGACGCCGAACAGCACGTCAGACAGATCGTAAGTCCCCTTGGCGTCCTTCTTGCCCGACACATAGGAGAAGTTGTAGCGCGGATCGTCGTCCTTGATGGCGGTCGAATTGGTGATGTCGGCGTCGAGCTTGCCCTGGCCGACGGTGACTTCGCCGCCGAAGCTCACGGTCGAAATATGCTCGTCCTCGAAACGGTACTTGGCGTCGCGCTTGGCGGCCTTGGTGCTGGCGAAGGTTCCCGTGTCGGCGCCCGTGGCGGTCTGACCGGCCAGCTTGATCCCGAACTGCTGGCGCTGCTCCATGTCGGTGAAGTGCGAGAACAGGGTGTGGGCGTACAGATGCACGTCGTCGTTCGGCTTATAGTCGAAATTGACGGCGGCGCCCTGACGGTTGCGGATCACGTAATAGTCGCGCAGCTTCCAGTCGGACGGAACGATCTGTGCGCCCGTCTTGTCCTCGCCCCAGCTTTCCGAGCCTTGCAGATTGTCCGAGGCCTGCGGGCGGCGCGAGGCGTTGAGCGCGACGACGACGCCGAACTGCTTATGATCGCCAAAGCGCGTCCCGGCGGACAGGTCCGTATCGTACGAGGTCTTGTCGTCGAGATCGATATGACCCGCCGCATAGCGCGCGGTTACGAACGGCTTCTTCTTGTCGAAGGCGGTCATGGTCTTGACATTGACCGCGCCCGCAATGGCGTTGGCGTCGTATTCGGCGGTCTGATCCTTCAGCACCTCGATCGAGCCGATCAGGCCGGACGGGATGGTGTCCACCTTGACCTCGCGCGTGTCGGTTTCCGGCGCGGCGGCGTCCTGACCGTTGATGCGCACGGCGGCCAGGGCCGGATCGAGGCCGCGGATCACGACATAGCGGCCTTCGCCCTGATCGTCGTCGACGGTGACGCCCGGCATGCGCTGCACGGCTTCGCCGACATTCTGGTCGGGCAGCTTGCCCGCGTCGTTGGCGGTCACGACCTCTTTGAGGGTCTGGGACTTGTGCTGCTGGTCGAGCGCTTCGCGCTCGGCGGCGCGCTGGCCGAAGACGGTCACGACGACGGCGGCGTCGGCGGGCGCAGGCGTCGGCGCGGCGGCCTGGGCGTGGGCCGCCACAGCCAGAAGCGAGGCGGCGGACAGAAGGGCGATCTTGGTGCTGGTCATTGGGCTCCCCAACCGAAACTGATCCGTAACTGAACGGAAAATGAAGGACGGCTGAAGAGCGGCTATGACGGCTGAGTTTGACGCTTGGATGCAGGTTTTATGAAGGATTGGCGAAACAGGGCCGATTACCGGCGCCATTGTGGCCAAAAGGCGACATAAAAACCGGCTGACGGACCGGTTTACGCGCGCGGCGACTCATGGCGTGATGGACCTTTGATGATCATTAAGGCAGGCCGTCATGTCGAACGCACCGCGCAGCTCCGCCTCCGCGCCCGGCCTTGTGACGACGCGCAGACCGGTCGCCGCCGCCGGTTATCCGCACCCGTATCTGGCGGCGCCCCCGAACGCCTCGTCCCCGGCCTCGCCCTATGTCGGCGCGCCTCTGACCGGTTATACCCGCCCTTACTGCTGACAGGCCTGGCTGACATGCGGCGGCATCCGGATTTATAAATCCTGGAAACGATTGCGTCTTTTTTATGGATTTATAACCGTTAAGGGCTACACTCAGCCTCTCTGGCTTGGCGCCGCGCAGGGGTTTGTTCATGTCGATACGCGCACGCATTCTGGCTCTCGTGGCCTGTTTCGCTCTGATGGCGCTGGTGGTCACCGGCCTCGGTCTGGCGACCATCGCCGACTATAACCGCATGATGAAGGATTACGGCCACGCTTATGAAAACGCCTGGCGCGGCGAACGGCTCAACCATCTGGTGTCCAATGTCGTGATGGAGTCGCGCGGCGTCTATATCGCCCGCAACGCCGGGGAGATGGACAGCTTCATGACCGGCTTGAAAACCAATCTCGATGAGATCGACGACCTGCTCAAGGTCTGGAAGGCCGATTCCACGCCGGAGGAATTGCAGCAATTGCAGCCGATCCTGAACGATGCGCAAAGCTTCATGACGGTGCGGCGCGACCTGATCCGTCTGGCGAGCGGCGGCGATCAGAAGGCCGCCGAGACGCGCGGCGTCAACAGCCGCGCCGACCGCATCGCCTTCCAGAACGAGGTCGAGCGCATGGTCGACAAGCTGCGCGGCAAGCTGGCCAGCGCCAAGGCGACCGCCGACACCTATAATCACAGGCGCGCCGGGGAATTTCTGATCACCGCCCTGGTGGGCATTGCGATCATGCTGGGCCTGTCCTTATGGATCGTGGCGCACTTCATCACCCGCCCATTGCAGGATGTCGCCACAGCCATTATCAAGACATCGAAAGGCGACTATGATACGCCTATTAACGAGCCTGCGGACAGCGAGGACGAGGTGTCGCACGTCTGGCAGGCCCTGGCCGTGCTCAAGGCGCGCGCGCAGGAGGCCGAACGGCTGGCGGCGGCGCAACGCGAGGCCGAACTGCGCGAGGAAATGAAGCTGCGCGAGATTTTGCTCGATTAGGCTTCCCCTCGCCTCAGTCCGCGCCTATATTAGCTGTGTCCGGGCGACCGGACTATGGGGATAAACGCCCACGTAATAAGCGAACTGGACCCGGGTGCGATTCCCGGCGGCTCCACCATCCTCCCCCTTGGGGCTTTATGGGGCCGATCAGCATCGACAGGCGTGTAAAGGTGAAGCTTTCCCTCAGTGTGAGGCTCTGTGATCGCCTCATTTTTTAACTGCGAACGATAACTTCGCTCCGGAGTACGCTCTTGCTGCGTAATGCAGCGGGGTAATTCCGAACCAAACTCCTGACGATTAGCCTCGTCAGGCGGGGCCCCGGAGAGGCGCCTGGCAACAGAAGCCTCTCCACTCGCAACTGTGCGCGCCTCTCCGAAATCTAGTGAAAAATGGCAGGCGCCTGGCGCCAGAAGCCTGTCACTTCCTTAACAAGATAATGCAGAGGCGCCTGGCGCCAGAAGCCTCTTCACTTACGCTGTTTTTCCTGAAAATCTTAACATTTGAAAGCTACCCTGAGGGCAACGGGACGCGAGCAACGTGATTCCGAGGTGGTGATGGCGCGTTCGGCACTCATTCTGGAAGACAGCAGAACCCAGGCGCAGATCATGTGCCGGATGCTGGAGAAGCTCGGCTGGCTGCCCGTGCATTGCGAGGATGTGCGCGCCGCGATCGACGCCCTGAGCCATATGAAGATCGAGGCCATGTTCCTCGACATCTTCCTGGGCGGCGACAATACGCTTCTGCATATCGACCGTTTCCGCAAGCTGGGACGACATATGCCGCTGGTGCTGATGACGGCGGGCGCGTCCGGGCGCGATCTGGAGCAGACCCTGGAGCGGGCGCGCCATTCCGGCGCCGACCATGTGCTGAAAAAGCCGTTCAGCGAAAGCACTGTCGCGGCGATTCTTTCCGATATCGCCAAGGACTGCGAGGCCGGCGGCAAACGCAGGCATCTGCTGGTCATCGACGACAGCCAGACCGTGCGCGCCTTTGTGCGCCAGGCGCTGAACAAGGCCGGCTACCGCGTCTCCGAGGCCGCCAGCATGGAGGCGGCCTTCGCCAGCGTCGATATCGCCCATATCGATGTCGCGCTGTGCGACGTCTTCATGCCGGGCATGGGCGGGCTGATGGGCATCCACCAGATCAAGTCGACGTGGCCGGACGTGAAGATCATCGCCATGTCGGCGGGTCTGGCGCAGAAGATCGGCGGCCACGCCGCGCTCGACGCCACGCGGCGGCTGGGCGCCGACGCGCAACTGACCAAGCCGTTCACGCCCGCCGACCTGACCGACCTGCTGGCCGCAATGTTCGAGGCTGACGACGGAGACGCGGCGCACCTGATCGGCTGACGGCGCCCGCTCTATTTACCGTCATCGACCTCAAGGCGTAAATAATCCCAGACTACGCCGCTTTGCAGGCTGCCCGCCGGGACGGTGAAGGTCATTTCGTTCCAGCCATTCTTCAGCTTACTTGCGTCGAAATGCAGGGCGCGCTGCTGCCACAGGCCGCGGTCGGTATTGTAGCGGATGGCGTTGGTCTGGATCATGCGCGCATTGTCGGGGCTGGAGCCGTCGCCAATGGCGCCGAGGCTCTGACCGTTGAGCGCCACCGGCAATTGCCCGTCCATGCCGTCCTCGCCCGCCAGAGCGACGCGCAAAACCGCGGTTCCGGCTTGCGCCTTCGGCAATTTGAACCTGACCTTCCAGACGGTTTCGCGCCCCATGCCATAGACGCGCCACGGGCCGGTATGATCGGTCTGCGGATATTGATCGAGCGATTCTGTCTTCACCCAGCCGAATTTCTGATTGGCCGGATCCTTCGCCGCCGGATTGACGAAGGACAGGTTCGTGGCGTGCGGAACTTCCTCGAAGAACCAGTCCCTGGCCGGGTCGCTCTTACCGATCGTATAGGTCACATCGTGCGGGAACAGAAGCGCATAACGCAGGTTCCAGCCCCACAGCCACGCCTGATCGCCCTTGAAGAATTCGCTGGCCGAGCGGTTGGGATAGCCGATCTGCCAGAGCTGGCGGCCATGCCGTTCCGGGGTCCAGGTAAGCGCGCCGAGATCGAGCGTCTCGCCCGGCTTCACCGTGACGTCGGCTTTGAGGTACTCGCCCAATATCCCGTCCGAATAGGCGTGCAGGGTGTAGGTTCCGGGCCGGACCTTGGTGACGGCGAACGCGCCGTCCGCCTTGCCGTCATTGAAGAACTGATAGAAGCGCGCATCGTGACGGTACGCGTCCGGACCGGTGTGCAGCGCCCTGGCCTGCTCGATAAAGGCGGCGGCGTTGCGGCCCGGCATGACGCGCTGCGGCGCCCAGTCGTCGGGATCGCCGACCTGAGTCAGGCCGACGACGAGATCGGGGAAGGTTGTCGGCGTTCCCGCTGGCGCCAAGGGATCGTCAAGCACGAAATGGCCCGTGACCGTTCCGCGCTGATCGGCGGGCGTATAGCCGTCATCCTTCACCCATCCGTAGGGCCATGCGGCGTTTTGCACCTTCGCCTGCGCCAGCGCGTCGGCGTAGAGGGCGTCGGCATTGTGCGTCCAGCTTGCCGGGACCGTAGGATTGCCCGCCGTGGCGGCAAGCTGCTTCAGCTCGGCCTCCGTGGTCGGTTGCGGATGGTCGAGCGCATTGACATAGACGAAGATCGGCCCGATCACCTTATGCCAGTCCTGCCCTGCCTTCAGCGGCGTATTGGCGCCCGCATAGTGGCCGGAATGCCAGTAGTCGAGAATAATCGGGTCCGGGTCATTGTCGGAGTCAAAGTGCGCGTCCAGGTCGATGCGCGTCGGGCCGCCGCTTAAATATTCCGTGGTCGGGTTGATGAACCAGACGCCGACATGATCTTTCGTTGAGGACCAGCCATAGGCGGGCTGGCGGTACTGCATGCCCGAATAGCTGTACTTGTGTTCGACCGAGTTCTTATAGACGCCCGTGGACAGGATGCGCTGCTCCTTGGCGTGGACCACGACGCCCGCGCCCCAGTCGGCGGGCGAGGCCTCCAGCATATTGCGTTCGGGATCGACCGTGATCCAGTCGAAATCGTGGCTCAGGCGGGTGATGAAGCGGTCCTCCGCGCCTGTGCCGCCCGCCGGATAGCTGGCCGGATGGTCGTAGATCGCATAGACATAGACGCCGCTGTCGCCCCGACCCAGCGCGTAACGGATCTCCATATCGGCCTGCGCCCCGCCGCCCGGCGCATGCGGACTGAGCGTATAGGCGCCGTCGGTCACGCCCTTGATGGAGACTTCGGCGCGCGCGCCGCCATTCGTCGCCGGGTCGATGGTGACGCTGTTGCTTAGGTGCGGCGCGCCCTCCGGCGTATGCTCCCATGAGCCGCCCTTATTGGCCGACATCAGCTCCTTGCCCTTATAGATCAGCGACGGCATGTAGCCGGTGTCCTTGGCGACGGTCACCCGCACCACGCCATTGTCCAGCGTCCAGGTCGCGCCGTTGTCCGTGACGGTGACCGGCGCCTCGTCTTGAGCGCGCGCCGCCAGCGGGCCGATGCTGAGGGTCATCGCTGCGATTAGCGCGAGCGCCTGAGTGAATTTCATGTGAGCCTCCGGGAGTCTGGAAAGAGCAGGTCTTCGCGCCCGCATCCTTGTCTTTTACGCCGGATTATGAGGAATCCTGCGCGCATTGTCACAGAATTTGTCATTATTGTGCATTTTAATTCATTATCGCACATATTTGCGCAAAAACCCGTACAGGCGCGCGTCCTGCGACTGGGCGATATTGAAGCGCAGGAAGCGGGCCGCGCGTTGTCCGACGCTAAAGGCGTTTCCAGGCGCCAGCACCAGCCGTTCCTCAAGCGCGCGGCGCGCCAGATCGGAGGCGTCCAGACCCTCAGGCAACTCGCACCAGAGGAACATGCCCGCCTGCGGCGTCAGCCATGGCTTCAGTCCCAGATCGGCCAGACGCCCGGCGGTCGGAGCGCGTTGCGCCGCCAGTTTCTGGCGCAGGGTTTCGACATGACGGCGATAACCGCCGCCGCTTAAAACCTGATGCGCGACGTCAGCAACGAAGTCCTGGCTGGAGAATACGGTGGCGATTTTCAGATCGGTCAGCGGCTCGATCCAGTCGGCGCGCGCCGCGATGAAGCCAAGCCGCAACGAGGCCGACAGGGTTTTCGAGAAACCGCCGATATAAATGACGCGCTCGAATCCGTCGAAGGCGGCCAGACGCGGGCCCGGCTCCAGCTCGAAATCGCTGTAGATGTCGTCCTCGATAATCGTCAGGTCGTGCGCCTCGGCCAGTTTCAGCACCCGGTGCGCGACCAGTGGCGAAAGGCTGGCGCCGGTCGGATTGTGCAGGGCGGAATTGGTCAGGTAAAGGCGCGGCCTGTGCGCGTGCAAAATATCGGCGAGCGCGGCGACATCGGGGCCGCCTGGGGTCATCGGCACGCCAAGGATGTCGACCTGATGGGCGCGCAGCTTGGCCAGGAAGTTGAAATAGCACGGATCGTCGACCAGCACCGTATCGCCGGGCTTGAGCAGGAAGCGGCACAGAAGCTCGATCGCCTGAGTGGCCGAATCCATCAGCACGATCTGCGACGGCGGCGCGTCGATGTCCTTGTCCGCCAGGCGCCGCGACAGATGGCGCCGCAGGCCCGCATGGCCCGCAGGCGTCGCGTAATCGACCAGATTGGCGTCCGGGCGGCGCGCAAGGGCGCGCAGCGCGCGGCGCAGCTCCTCCTGCGGCATCCAGTCTTCGGGCAGCCAGCCGCAGCCTGGTTTGAGATAGTCCTGCGTCTCCAGCGATTGCCGCGACACCCAGATCGGGTCGATTTCTCGGTCGAGACGCGGGCCGATATCGGCCACAGTCAAAGGCGGCGGCGCCGGCGCGACATAGTAGCCCGATCCGCGCCGCGCGGTGATCAGCCCCTCGGCCAGCAGGCGGTCATAGGCCTCGACCACGGTGGATTTTGAAACCCCATGCGCCTCGGCGAGGGCGCGGATCGACGGCAGGCGCGCGCCCGCAGACAATCGCCGCTGCTCGATCTTGACGCGGATTTGCGTCATCAGCCTGTGCGTCAGTCCGGTGTCGCGAGATAAGCCGTCCAAGTGTATCGCCTTTTGTACTGGTACAGTTTGGCGAAACTTTACCGGAATGTCTCTGTCCGCGCCAGCCCCGCCGTCCCATAAGGCGGCAGGAGACGAAAACCATGACGCACAGCCTGACCAAATCCGCAGCGGCGCCGCAAACGCACGCAAAGACGCATCAAGGCGAGGCCTGGCTCTATGCCGGCCTGGCGGTGCTGGCCTTCAGCGGCTCCCTGCCCGCAACACGGCTGGCGGTCATGGGCCTGCCGCCCCTGTTCGTCACCGGCGCGCGCGGCGCCTGCGCGGCGATTCTGGGCGGCCTGTGTCTGCTGGCGCTGCGCGCGCCGAAACCTTCGCGCAGCGATCTGGGGCCGCTTCTGGTCGTGGCGGGCGGCGCGGTCATAGGCTTTCCGCTGCTGACAGCGCTGGCCCTGCAATCGGTTCCGGCGTCGCACTCCATTGTCTTCACTGGCCTCTTGCCGCTGGCGACGGCGGGCTGGGCTACCTGTCTGGGCGAAAAGCGCCCGTCGCCGCCTTTCTGGCTGTTCTCCGGTCTGGGAGCGATCTCTATCCTCGGCTTCGCCCTGCATGAGGGCGTCAGCGCGTCGCCCGCCGACGCCCTGCTGGTTGTGGCCGTCCTGATCTGCGGACTGGGCTATGCGGTCGGCGCGCGGCTGGGGCGGCGCCTCGGCGGCTGGCAGGTCATCTGCTGGGCGCTGCTGCTGGCCCTGCCGGTCATGGCGCCGCTGATGCTGACCAACCTGCCGCCGCATCCGGCGCTGGTTCCGGTCGGCGCGTGGCTGGGCCTGGGTTATGTGACCCTTTTTTCCATGCTGATCGGCTTTTTCTTCTGGTATCGCGGCCTGGCCCTCGGCGATATCGCCTCTGTCGGACAGTTGCAACTGCTGCAACCCTTCCTCGGCCTGGTGCTCGCCGCATGTGTGCTGCATGAGACCGTCAGCGCCGCCGCGCTGATCGTCATGACGCTTGTTATGGCGTGCGTTCTTGGCGCGCGACGCTTTTCGGCCTGATGAGGGCCGCCAGACGGGGCCGCCAATTCCCCATCGAAAATTTAGCGTCATTCAAGCGTAGATCGGTGTGCGGCGCCCGTTTCAGCCGCGTCTTCATTGCGCGAGGGGCGGTTTGCTCACATCGTTTTTCCCGGCGCCGATCCTGTGCAGCCTGATCCTGATCGGCAGTCTGGTCCTGTTCATGAGCGGAAAGCTGCGTCCCGACGCGGTGGCGCTGATCGCTTTGTTCGCCGGCGTCATCGCTGGCGTGGTCACGCCAAGAGCGGCGCTGGAAGGCTTCGGCGATCCCGCTGTGGTCGCCGTGGCCGCCGTCATGGTGGTCGGTCAGGCCCTGCAGATGACCGGGATCGCCGGGTGGGTGGCGCGCGCGCTGATCCCGGAGAAGGCGGCCTTTACGGTGCGGCTGGCCATGCTGCTGACCGGCGCGTGCCTTCTGTCGGCCTTCATGAACCATGTGGCGGCCCTGATCATCACCATGCCGCTGGCCACCGAGGTGGCGCGCACAAGCCGGAAGTCGCCGGGTCTGGTGCTGATGCCGCTGTCCTTCGCCACCATGATCGGCGGCATGACCACACTGATCGCCACCCCGCCGAACATGATCCTGTCCTCGATCCGGCAAGGCGCTCTGGGCCAACCCTTCGGCTTCTTCACCATGACGCCGGTGGGGCTGGCGGTGTGCGCGGTCGGCCTGCTGTATCTGACCCTGATCGGCTGGCGCCTTCTGCCGCAGCGCGCCCGCGCCGAGCAAAGCGACGACGCGCCGTGGCGGGTGATGGAATTTCCGCTCGACGCGCGCCGCGTTCTGGAGCGGGACGAGGCCGCGCGGCAATTGCGCAGGACGCGCACGCGCATCCTGGCCTTTCTGCGCGGCGGGCGACCGATCCGCTGGCCGCGGACGCACCGGCTGAAATCGGGTGATTCCCTGCTGCTGCTGTCGCGCGCCCTGCCCGCCGAGGTGCATGACAGCATCGACTTCAACCGCGGCAGGCCGGTTGCGGAGCCGGGCCATGTCACGGCGGGTCTGATGGTCACGCACGGCTCGCCCCTGATCGGACGCACCCATGACGCCGTGGCGGCGCAGAGCAATGGCGGCCTGCATGTCGTCGCCGCCGGTCCGCGCGCCTCAAGCGTGCGCAGTTCGCTCGATTCCGTGCCGATTGAAAGCGGCGACCAGTTGTTCATCTCCGGCCCGCCGGACGCCATCGCCGTCTTCGCCGCCAATACAAGGCTGGTCGAGATCGATCGGCGCGACTCCATTCCGGTCGATCTGCGCAAGGCGGCGCTGACGCTCGGCATTTTCGCCTGCGCCATCGCCACGGTCATTCTTTTGCATGTGCCGCCCGCCATCAGCTTTCTCGGCGCGGCGGCGCTGATCACGACGTTCCGGCTGATGAGCGTCGAGGCCGCCTATGGCGCGGTCAACTGGAGCATCATCGTGCTGCTGGCGGCCATGATCCCGGTCGGCGCCAGCTTCGCCAGCACGGGCGCCGCCG
Source organism: Asticcacaulis sp. (assembly GCA_035565015.1). Lineage (GTDB taxonomy): Bacteria > Pseudomonadota > Alphaproteobacteria > Caulobacterales > Caulobacteraceae > Asticcacaulis. Next base: position 14,276 of record DATMTF010000171.1, read on the forward strand.
CCTACGCCGCGCAGTTCGTCGGCGGTCTGTTGCAGCATACGCCTTTGATCGCCGCCATCGCCGCGGTCTGCGCCCTGACCCTGATGCTGTCGATCCTGATCCATAATGCGCCCGCCGCCATTATTATGGGGCCGATCGCGCTTCAGATCGCGCCGGTGGTTCACGCCCAGCCCGACGCCCTGCTGCTGGCCGTGCTGATCGGGGCGTCGTGCGACTTCCTGACCCCGATCGGGCATGAGAACAATCTGATCGTCATGGAGCCCGGCGGCTATCGTTTCGCCGACTATTCCCGCCTCGGCGCCGGCATGTCAGTCCTGGTCATTCTGACCGCTTCCGTCGTGCTGAGTCTGCAATATGGCCACAGTTAAAGCGTTTCCCCAAAAAGTGGCTCCACTTTTTGGAAGATCGACAAAACAAAGACTTAAAGCGGTGAGCGCATGTCCAGACCCGCCGCCTTGGCGGTTTCGAGATTGTACAGGTCCAGAATCTTCGGCGCGTCGGGATTGGCGCGCGTACCGCGGCCATCGACGTCATATTCCAATCCGTCGATGCGGAAAAGGCCGGGATTGGTCTTGTCGCGAAAGGCGCGCGCAGGCTGTTCAGAGCCCTCAAGCCGCACCCAGACGCCGTCGTAAAGTCTGATACCCATAATGATCGTTTCCGTTCTTGCTTGAAGCCATGCCGCCCCAGCCTTACGGGGGATTCTGGCGAACAATGCAGCCGGAAAATGGCGAAACCTGATTTTTCTGAGACATATCGATGTTTTGTGCGCCGTTCGCCAGGATATCGCGCCAGAACGCCGGTTCACATTTGCGGGCTTTGGCGTCATAAGAGCGTCGACATCCGCGAAGGCTCCGACCATGTGCGAACTTCTGGCCATGAGCGCCAATACGCCGACCGATATCCGCTTCAGCTTCACCGGGCTGTCGCAGCGCGGCGGGCGCACGGGCGCGCATACCGACGGCTGGGGAATCGCCTTTTACGAGGGCAAGGGCTGCCGCGTGCTGCACGACCCGGCGCCGAGCGCGGAATCGGAGCTGGCGCGTTTCGTGCGCGCCTATCCGATCAAAAGCTGCGCGGTCATCGCCCATATCCGCAAGGCCAATCGCGGGCGGGTCGCGTTGGAGAACACCCATCCGTTCACGCGCGAGCTGTGGGGCCGTCTGTGGTGCTTTGCGCATAACGGCCAGCTCAAGGGCGTCAAGACGTTGCCGCTGGGGCCGTTCAAGCCGGTCGGAACGACGGATTCCGAGCACGCCTTCTGCTGGCTGATGGGCGAGCTGCGCGCGCGTTTCGACCGGCGGCCTTCGGAAGCGCGGTTGCGCAAGGCGGTGGCGGAGCTGTTCGCGCGATTGCGGGATTTGGGCGTGTTCAACGCCCTGCTCAGCGACGGGATGAGCATCTATGTCTCCTGCTCGACCAAACTCTGTTACGTCGAGCGCTGCGCGCCGTTCGGACCGGCGGCCTTGATCGACGAGGATATGGAGGTCGATTTCTCTCAGGAAACGACGCCCGACGACCGCGTGCTGGTGCTGGCGACGCAAGCCCTGACCCGCAACGAGACGTGGCGGGTTGTGGCACCGGGCTCAAGTCTCGTGCTGAAGGACGGGCGGATGACGCCGCTTTAAGAGCAGGTCAGCGCTGGACCGTCACCGTCGCCGCCTTGGCCTGATCGGGCAGGTCGATGCGTAAGACATGGGCGCTGGCGTCGAAATCGGCCTTGAGCGCCTTGCCTTTCAGCATGGCCTTGGCGGCGGCGTCCTGGCCATGGATCAGCAGGGTTACGCCGGTCCACCAGGGCTTATAATCGCCTTCGCGCGCAGCGAAATCGACGCTCAGGCCGCTCGCGGTCATCTTGCAGGTAAAGCTTTGGCGTAAGAAGTGGCCGGCCTTATAGGCGAAGCTGACGCCATCGTCCTGATAGATGACGCCATGGCAGTCGTCGCCCGGATAGATGTCGAGCGTCAGCGACCCCACCGGCGTCTCGCCGGTCGATTGCGTCAGCGGCTGTTTCGGAATGATCGCGCCGGGGCGCACGAAGACCGGCAAACGGTCGAGCTTCGGCGTCTCCATCGTCGAGTCCGAGGCCAGTTTCTCGCCCGACCAGTAGTCGTACCAGCCGACGCCCGGCAGGCTGACCTTATAAGGCGCGGGCGATTCCCAGGTCGTCGGGGGGGCGATCAGCAGGTCCGCGCCCAGCATGAAATAGCCGTCCGTGCCGCCGAGATGATCGCCGCCCGCCACCACTTTTGGATAGTCCATAAACACCGGGCGCATGATCGGCAGGCCGGTGCGGCTGTTCTCGTCGGCCAGACTGTAGATATAGGGCATCAGGCGGTAGCGTTCGTCGATATACTGGCGACGGATCGCCTCCTGATCCGCGCCATTGACCCAGACCTCCTGGGCGGGCTTGTCCTTCTGGTAGTGGTCGCGGAAGATCGGGTTGAACGCCCCGACCTCGATCCAGCGCGTCAAAAGCTCCGGCGAGGGCTGATCGCCCGCAAAGCCGCCGATATCGTCGCCCGCATAGGCAAAGCCCGACAGGCCCAGATTGACCAGTTGCGACACCGACAATTGCAGGTGCGCCCAGGACGAGGAATTATCGCCCGTCCAGGTGGCGGCGAACTTCTGCCCGCCTGCGTAAGAGGCGCGCGTCATGACGAACGGGCGCTGATCGGGATCGAGTTTCAACACGCCGTCATAGGTCGCTTCGGTATTAAGCATGCCGAAGACATTGTGCATCTCGGCATGGGTGGCGTTGCGCGTCGTAAAGCCCGGCTCCTCGATGCGGTGGATATTGTCGAGCGGCATGGTCTTGGTCGGCGTGTTGAACACCGAGGGCTCGTTCATGTCGTTCCAGAAGCCCGACACGCCCATCTTGACGAAGTCTGAATACTGCTCGCCCCACCAGTCGCGCGCCGCCGTGCGGCTGAAATCGGGGAAGACCGCGGCGCCCGGCCAGACCGGCCCGACAAAGGTCGATCCGTCGGCCTTGTGGACGAAGATGTCTTTCTTCATGCCTTCATCATAGGGCGCATAGCCCGCGTTTGGCGCGGCGGCGATATGCAGGTCGGTGATGACGACCAGATGCATGTTCTCGGCCTTCAGGTCCGCAACCAGTTTCGGCAGGTCGGGGAAGGTGTCCTTATTGACCGTGAACGGGCGCAGCTTGTCCTGATAGTCGATATCGAGCCAGATGGCGTCGGACGGAATCCTGTCGGCGCGCAGGCGGTCGGCGATGCCCTTGGCCTCAGCTTGCGTCATATAGCTCCAGTGCGACTGCTGGAAACCCAGCGCCCATTCGGGCGTCAGCGGCGGCTTGCCCGTCAGGTACGTATAGTCCTGAACGATGTCGGCGGGGGTCGCGCCGGTCATGACATAATAATCGACGCCGCCGCCCTGCACATTGATGTCGAGCGCGTCGGGCTCGGTCTTGCCGAAATCGAAGGTTGAGCGCCAGGTGTTGTCCATGAAGAAGCCGAAGCTCTGGCCTTTTTCATCGACGCCCAGCACGAAGGGGATCGACTTGTAGAGCGGATCGGTGGCGACGCCGAAGCCGAAATTGTCGGTGTTCCAGTTGGTGAAGGCTTGATTGCGGCGGTCGAGCGGCCCGGTCTTGTCGCCAAGCCCGAAATAGTGGGCGTCGATAGGCATCGCCTTGCGCAGGCGGAAACCCTGGCCCAGATGGTCGGGATCGAATTGCAGCGCCGCGCCCCTGGCGTCGGCCAGCACGACATGGCCCGCCTTGTCATAGACGGTGACCGCGAGCGTATTCGGGTCGATCCTGACCGAAGCCTCGCCGGTCGAGACGGTGATCGCGTCGGCGGTTGCGGTGACGTTGAGCGGGACATGCTGCGCGCGCACGGCCTGCGCCACCGCCCAGGAGGCGTCTTCGGGCAGGGCCGGATCGCCTGCGCGCACCCGGATGATGTCGGCGCGCGGCGCGCTGATGTCCAAAGTCACGCCATTCTTGGTCACAGTGTAATGATCGAGGCTGGCCGCGAAAGCGCCGCCCGCAAACGCGCCCGACAGGGCCGTCGTGGCGATCAGGGCGCAAGCCAGGCGGCGCGCGGACGAAAAGCGATATGACATGACGATCCTCCCGACCGCTGCGACGCGGCGCGGCCTTATGGCCCGCACATGAGCGGCGCGGACGCGGAAAATCAAGGCGCAAACGCTCAGGCCGCGATGAATACGAATTCAATCGCGACCGGCGACAGGAACCTTGTCCTTTTGGGGAGACGCTATGCCACCGCTACGGTGACGTTGCCGGTGAAGCCGCTGGAATAGTCGCCGCTCAGACTCACCGTGGCGGCGGACAACTGCGCGGCGCTGTCGCTGCTGAAGACATTGTCGCTGGAGAAGCTGATCGCAGCCAGATTGCTGACGCTGGCGCTGTAGCCGCTGGCGTTATTATAGACGGTTTCGCAGGTCGTGCGGTCGAAGGCCAACTGGGTCACCTTGAGCGCCTTGGTCTCAACTGTGGCGTTGGCCAGGCTGTCATAGATTTCGACATGGATGTGCGGCATGCGGCCTGAATAGCAGGCCGGGAAGATGGTGGTGAAGGTGACCTGGCCGTTCGCATCGGTCGCCTGCACGCCGCGCAGATAGTTTTGATCGGTGACGGTATAGAGCGAATATTTGCCGTCGCGATTGCAATGCCAGATATAGATGGCGTAGCCCGCCAGCGGGGCGCAGCCGAGGCTGTAATCCTCCAGCGTGATGGTCAGGGTCAGCGGCACGCCCGCCGCCGTGCCGGAATAGCTGCCGAAACTGGTGGTGATGTCGCTGCGCTCGACCCCGCTCTGGGTGAGTATGTTGACCACCGAGCCGCTGACCGAATTGGTCCCGTCGGCGGGGTAAGGGCCATTGGTGTTGTCGGCCGCCTCGACGCACGATCCCGCCGCCGAGGATGAACTGCTGCTGGCGCTGGATGAGCTGGAGGACGAGGAACTGGAGGACGTGGATGTGGTCGTGGTCGATCCGCTGCCCGAACCGCCGCCGCAGGCCGCAAGGGCGCTGCCGGCGAACAGACCTCCGCCCAGAAGGCCCAGCGCGCGCCGCCGCGACGGCGTCAGGCCGGACAGGATGAGGTCGTGCAGGCTGCCTTCGTCCTTGTGCTCAGGTTCGTGGGTGTTGTTCATTCTTGGTCTCCCCGGTTGAGATCTGGAGAAAACAAGCTGGCGGGCCAATGTGGCGATTTTCGCTACAGCATTGTTTCAGAAACGTATTTCCTTGTCCGTTTTGAAACGGAACTAACTACTCCGGCAGATTTATGTCTATGATCGTGCATTCGCCGCCCGCGCTCAAAGAGCGAAGCGTTAGCGCAACTCAAAAATGGGCGGCTATTCCGGTAGATCTATATCGCTGATCATGCGTTCGCCGCCCGTTCGCGACAATTGCACCACCACGTCGATCAGGGAGCGGGCATAGGCCAGGGTCTCGCCGCGCGAAAGCTGGGTTCCCGACTGCATGACCATGAGGGCGATCTGCTCCAGCGCGCCGCGCGGGGTGTTGGCGTGGACCGTGGTGAAGGAGCCGGGATGGCCGGTATTGATGGCGCGCAGAAAGGTGGTGGCCTCCTCGCCGCGGATTTCGCCGACGATGATGCGGTCGGGACGCAGGCGCAAACTGGCCTGCAGCAGGTCGTTGATGGTGACGCGCGCCTCGCCCATCTCGCCCTTGACCGCCACCAGCCGCAGCGAATTGGCGTGGTTGTCGGCGATTTCAGGCGTGTCCTCGACCAGGATGATGCGCTCCTGCGCCGGTATGGTTTTCAACAGCGCGTTGAGGAAGGTGGTCTTGCCCGACGATGTGCCGCCGGAGATCAGTATGGTCTTGCGCGCCGCTGCCGCCTCTTTCAGAAACGCGACCGGGTTTTCGCGCGCAAAGCTGAGATCGTCGCGGCTCCCGGCGCCGACATCCGGGATCGGGCCGCGATCATAAGCGTCCAGCGACAGGTCGACCATGCGGTGGCGGCGGATGGCCAGCGCCCAGTGTTTCGCGGCGGGCGGGCCGACAAGCTGCACGCGCTCGCCGGTCGGCAGGGCGGCGGCCAGCAGCGGGTTTTCGCGGTTGACGCCCTGATGGGCGACGCGGGCGATCTGCGCCGCCAGACGCGACAGCAGCAGGTCGTCGACCTCCGGCGCCTCGAAGCGCAGCATCTGCGGCTGGCCTGCGGCCTCGATCCACACCTCGCCGGGGCGGTTGACCAGCACTTCGGAGACGTCGTCGCGCTCCAGATACGGCAGGAAGGGGCGCAGCCAGGTGCGCAGATAGACCCCGTCCAGCGTCGCGACTGAGTCGTCACCCGCGCTCATATCTATTGCCCCAGATCGAAATCGAGATCGCGCGCGGCGAAGACCTGAATCGGCGCGCCCTGCGGCGCCTTGATGGTCGGCGGTATCTTGACGTCGCTGGCCAGGGCCTCGCCGACTGCGCCCTGGGCGTCCGAAGACGTGCCGATGACGATGGTGTTGCTGTTATTGCCGCCAAGAGCGCCGGCCAGGCCGTTGACGATGGAGAGCAGGATGGCCGAGCCGAAGCGTTTGGCGAAATGGGTGTCGACCTTGCCGCTCATGCCCGCCTGCCCCAGATCGTCCGTAGCCGGAGAGGCCAGCGAAATCGACACGCCGTCCGGGCGGATCAGCCGGTTCCAGATGATGAAGACGCGCGTCTCGCCGCTGGCCAGCCCGCTCTTGTACTGGCCGACCAGCCGCGAGCCGCGCGGGATCAGCACCTGCGTGCCGTCAAAGGAGCGGACATCGCGCGACACGATGGCGCGGGTATAGCCCGGCAGGTCGGAATTGATCGCCGTCTCCAGAACGGCGGGGATGACCGCGCCCTGCGGCACGACCTGCGACGGGTCGGAGAGCTTCTGCGCCTTTTGCGACGCGTCGCTGGTCTGGCTGGCGAAGAACTGGTCGTTGGCGTTGAGCGCCCTGGCCTCTTTCACCGCCGCCGACTGCGCGGCGGCCTGCGCGGGGGCCAGGGAATTGTCGATGATCAGCGCCGGGGCGCGGGTATTGGCCGTCTCGGCCTGAGCCGGGACCGGCGCGACCGGTTGCACGGCGACCGGCTGCGGCGCGGGTTCGACCGGATTGAGCGACGGGTTGACCGGCGGCAGGTCGCTTGACGGCGGCGGCGCCTGCACGACGGCTTTGACAGGTTCCGGCGCCGTCGCTTTCGGCGCGCGGCCCAGACTGAAAAAGGTGAACAGGCCGAGTGCGACAATGCCCGCCATTCCGGCCAGCAGGGTCAGGTTGTCGCCCGACGATGAGGCGCGCGCCACCTGCGGCATGGCGGTGATCGAGGCGGCTTCGAGCGCGTCGCGGTCAAGCTTTAAACGCGGGTCCGAACCCTTGGGCAGGCGGGTCTCGCTCATTTTATGATCCCCTGTTCCTTGCTGCGCGGCTGCGGCGAGTCCGCGTCGAGCGCCACGGTGCGAAAATCGTCATTGTACAGCACAGTCTTCAGATCGCCGCGCCGCAGCACGAAGGCGCGCGCCACCTGCTCGACCACCAGATAGTCGCCGCGCTGGGCGTAGTTGACGAGGCTTTCCGATCCGTCCGTGCCCAGCGCGTAGATGGCGGGCGTGGCGACCCCGTCGGCCCAGTGCAGAAAGGTCGAACTGCCGTCGTCGAAGACGCGCAGCGGCACCAGATCGACGGCGCCGGAATAGGTATAGGCGATATTGCGTTTGGCGGGCGGCGGCAGGGCGTCGGGATTTGCGGCGGCGGCGGCGCTTGCCGCCTTGTCCGCCGGATAGGTGAAGCGCAGTTCATAGACGACCTGGCCCTTGCGGCAGTCGGCTTCCGGGGCGGCGCGCAGCTCGAAATTATAGACGCGCTTGTCGCTGACCACGGTCATGTTGGAGAAGGCGCCCGCGCTCAGAGGTTTGACGAACAGCAGATTGCCGCGCTTGTTCGGCATGACCTGCCACTGCGAGGAATCGCCGAGGCCGACATTGTCGATATGCTCGTCGTCGTTAAAGCCGATCATGGTCTGGAAGTTTGGACAGCCCTCCAGCACCGTCACGGCGTCAGGCGCGTAGGGCAAGACGCGCAGACGCGCATCCGGGACGGTCTGCGCGTAAGCCGCAGGCGCAAGCAGCAGGCTCAGGAGAAAAGGCAAGGTCTTCATGGCGTATTCGGCTTTGTGGGAGTCAGACCGGCGGCGGGCCGGGCCGGGCGGAAGCGCTGGCCCAGCCCCTGCACGCGGCGGAAACGGTCGGCGGAGGCTGCGCGGCCAGGGTCGCGGCCAGGGTC
>DATMTF010000172.1:0-3860 GCA_035565015.1 Asticcacaulis sp.
GAATTTTATCACGTAAATTCAATGATATAACCTACATTAACCATGAATTTTTTCCAAAATGCGCGCCGAGGCTGAAATTTTCTGCGCCAATTCGGCACATGCCGGACGGAGGACGCCGGTAAAATCGCTTGGCAGCTTCGCGGCGCTCAATTAGAGCAGGCTTATGAGCCAGAGCTATTATCTCGACGAGTTGTCGCTGGAGCAGACTGCGACGCGCGTCTTCGCCGTCAGCGACGAAGCCATCCGCGCCTTCGCCGACGTCTCGACCGACCATAATCCCGTGCATGTCGATGAGGACTTCGCCAAGGCGTCGCCTTTCCGTGGACGCATCGCTCACGGCATGTTGCTGGGCGCCTATATATCGGCGACCCTGGCCACGGACCTTCCGGGACGCGGCGCCATCTATGTGTCGCAGAGCCTGAACTTCAAGCGCGCCGTCCGCCCCGGCGACGAGGCCGAGGTGATCGTCACGATCACCGGTATCGACGAAAAAAGCGGCCACGTCACCCTGTCCACCCTTGCCAAGGTGCGCGGCAAGACCATGTTGGACGGAACCGCCGTCGTCATCGCGCCCAAGAGGCCCAAAACCTAAGTGCCCGTCTCGCTCGCCCACCTGCCGCCCGCCCTGCGCCCGCAAAGGCTGCGCATTGTGCATATTACCGTCGGCGACGATTTGCGCTCTGTGCGCACCTCGGATCACGCCATGCTGACCGGGGCCTGCGCGGCGATCGGCAGTTTCGACGGCGTGCATCTGGGCCATAAACATGTGATCGAGACGGCGGTGCGCCGCGCCAGAGCCGCCGCTCGCCCCGCCGCCGTCATCTGTTTCGATCCGCATCCGCAGAGCTATTTCCGTCCGGATGGCCCGCCTTTCCGGCTGATGCGCCTGTCGCAACAGATGCGCGCTTTTGAAGCCCTGGGCGTCGATGTCGCCTATGTGCTGCATTTTGACGCCAACATGGCCGCCCTGTCGCCGGAAGCCTTTGCGCGGCTGATCCTGCGCGACCACATGATGCTGAGCCATGTCAGCGCCGGGTTCGACTTCCAGTTCGGCAGCAAGGGCGCGGGCCACGCCGCCGATCTCGAAGCTTTCGGCGCGCGTTTCGGCTTCACCACCGAGATCGCCGCCTGTCAGACCGACGCCGCCGGACGCAAACTGTCGTCCTCAGCGGTGCGCGAAGCGTTGCAGCTTGGCGACATTGCCAGCGCCACGGCCATTCTCGGTCGCCCGCAGGCCTATCTGGGCGAGGTGCAACACGGCGCCAAGCTGGGGCGGACGCTCGATTTTCCCACGCTTAATATCGATCTGGGCGTTTACTTACGCCCGCGCTACGGCATCTATGTCACACGCACGAAACTGGCCGACGGGCGACTGATCGACGGCGTCAGCAATATCGGGATACGCCCCAGCATTGGCGGCGATATCGAACTTCTGGAAGTTTATCTGTTCGATTTCGACGAAGAGATTTACGGCCAGATGACCGAGACGCAACTGCTGGCCTTCCTGCGCCCGGAGGCGAAGTTCGACGGGCTGGACGCGCTCAAGGCCGCCATCGCCGAAGACGCGGCGCAGGCGCGCGCCTGGTTCCGCCATCACTGAACGACATCCAGGCCTTCAAGAATCACACCCGGATCGAGCGGCGTAATGGCGATGCTCACCGGTCCGCTGACCTCGCCCGCGTCCTGAGCCAGCCGGTTGGCCATGACGCCCGCCTCCCAGCTCTTGTCCAGATCGTCGCGCGCATAGGTCAGAATCTGCGCCGGTCCGCGATTGACCGATACGCTTAAGCGCCACGCCTTCGCGCCGTCCGCCGGAAAGATCGGCAGAATGGCGATGCGCAGACGCCCGCGCGCATCGCCCGTGATCGTCAGCGGCGCCGCCGAGTCGGCGCGCAGCACGTAACCTGAGCGCCCCATGCCTTCGATGCGCGTCCAGTCCTTGGTCGCAGGCAAAGGCAAATGTGCGACCGTTTCAACTGGCGCATAACTGAGCGCCTGCCTTGAGCCCGGCCAGGGCGGCGGCGCGGTGCGGAACGACCATTGACTGTCTGCGGGCTCCTCGTTGATCAGGCCCTTCCATTTGCCGTCCTGCAAACGGTCGTAACGCTGACCCAAGGCCGTGATCGCGTCATCGGCCACATGGGCGGCGGCCTCGCCGGAGACCTTGCACGGCTTGTTCGTCTCGGCGCATTCCAGCGCGAAATAGCGCCGATTGGCCAGGGCGCTGGCCGCGACCGGATAGCCGACCAGCTCGAAATAAGCGTCGCTCTGCGTCGAAACCGCATCGGCGTCGCGGCGCAAGGCGTCGAAAGCCGCGACGCGGGCGTCTATGGCCTGAGCGCTGAGCGGGCTGGCCACGGGCGTAGCGCCCTTCCCCCAATACCATTGCAACTGTTCGGGACGGCGCTCGAAATTGAGCTGGTAATAGCGGTCCAGCACATCGCCGATGCGAACGGCCTGTCGCGGCCCGAAGGTTTCTCCCGCAAAGTGCGTCAACCATTGCTTTTGCGTCAGCTTGCGCGTCGCCGCCACGTCCCACGCCAGATCGAAAGCGTAGCTTATGTCGATCTCGGCGGGCTTGATGTCGCCGACATTGAATATCCACATGCGGCGCGCGCCGTGATCGTAAGCGCGTCCCATCTCCTCGCCGATCAGGGCGGGCGGCGTGGTGGACAGCCAGATATAGCTGACCGGCGCGCCCAAATATTCAAGATGATAATAGACGCCGGAACCGCCGGAGCGCTGGCGCTCCTTGGCGTCGGGGAATTGGCGGATATAGCCGAAATTATCGTCCGGCCACAGGATCGTCACGTCGTCGGGAAGGTTCAGACCCGTGCGATAAACGTCCAGCACCTCCTTATACGGCACGAAGACCTGCGGCAGGGTTTCCGGCGGCCCGACCTCCTCGGCCAGCAACTGCCGCTGATCGTGCAGAATCCGGTTCAGAAGGGCGCGTTTTTCCTCGGTCGTTTTCGCGCCCACCATGGCCGAATCGTGGATGCCGCGCATGCCGACTGTGTAGATGTTCTCGTATTTGCCGTTGGTTTTCAGCCGCTCGCGCCAGTAGTCGCGCACCTCGTCCGGATGCGTGGCGTAATTGTAGTTTTCCGGATCGTCCGTCCATTCGCCGACATTGTTCCGCAGCATCGGCTCGGCATGCGACGAGCCCATAAGAATAGCGTAGCGGTCGGCCAGGGCTGCATTGGCCGGGTCGAGATTGAACGCTTTGGACACCTTGTGCATGGCGGGCCACAAAGTATTGGCGCGCAGGCGCAGCATCAGGTCGAAGACGCGCTCATAGGTCTTGGGCCCGATATTGCCATAGGCCGGATCGAAGGTTTTGGCCGCCCATGGCTCCAGCCCCCAGTCCTCGTCATTGATGAACAGGCCGCGATACTGCACGCTCGGCGGCCCGAAACGCCGCAGACCCGCTGCGACATAGAGGGCGTCGCGATGTTGGGGCGTCACATCCGCCCACCAGACCCACGGCGAGACGCCGATGCCGCGCGACACCTCGTAGGCGCCATAGGCCGCGCCGCGCCGGTCGGACCCGGCGATGACCAGAGCCTGAGCGACGCCCGGTTTGGGGTGATCGACCACGGCGATGACATAACACTCCCAGCAGCTTTTCAGCCTCGACAGGTCGAGCTTGTCGCCCAACCCGTCGATCAGCTTGCTGTGGCCCTTAACGCCGATCCAGATTTGCCGCGCTTCGTCTGCGTTCAGTGGCGCAGCATGGCCGGTGACGCGGCCCATATCATCCGACAGATCATGCGCGGCGATTCCCACCACGGGGGCGTCGTTCGGATCGTAAATTATACCAGCCCCGACCAGCGCCATGCCGCCGGGTTGCGGCTGAT
>DATMTF010000173.1:0-6613 GCA_035565015.1 Asticcacaulis sp.
ACGGGTGTTCGGCGGCGGCGCTCAGGCTGTACGGAGCCGGGTGGGGGAGAGAGGCTTAGCCGTGCAGCTTGATGGCGGTTTTCGCGATCTTGCGGCCCTGATAGCGCGCGCCGGTCAGTTCGTTTTCGCTCGGCATGCGCGAGCCGTCGCCGCCGGTGATGGTCGAAGCGCCGTAAGGGCTGCCGCCGGTAATCTCATCCAGCGTCATCTGGCCCGCATGGCCGTAATCGAGGCCGACCACGGTCATGCCGAAATGCAGCAGCGAGGTGATGATGCTGAACAGGGTGGTTTCCTGGCCGCCGTGCTGGGTTGCGGTCGAGGTGAAGGCGCCGCCGACCTTGCCGTGCAGCGCGCCCCTGGCCCACAGGCCGCCCGCCTGATCCCAGAAGGCCGCCATCTGCGAGGCCAGACGCCCGAAGCGCGTGCCAACGCCGACTATGATGGCGTCATAGTTTTCAAGATCGGCCACGGTGGCGATGGGGGCGTCCTGATCGAGCTTGAAATGCGCGGCCCTGGCGACCTCAAGCGGCGCGGTTTCGGGCACGCGCTTGATGTCCACTTCGGCGCCCGCTTCGCGCGCGCCTTCGGCGACGGCCTTGGCCATCGCTTCGATATGACCGTAGGAGGAATAGTAGAGAACAAGCACCTTGGCCATTGTCGTAATCCTTTGGCTTTGAGGAGGGAGGAGAGAGGAAAAATCAGCCGATGCGGCCCATGCGGCCCGCATAATAGTCGCGCACCGCTTGCTCCAGCTCGTCGATCGTGTTCATCACGAACGGGCCGTGGCGCAGGATCGGCGCGTCGAGCGGATCGCCGCCGATCAGCAGGGCTTCGGCAGGCGCATCGGCGCTGAGCGCAACCGTATCGCCCGGCGTCAGCCTTGCCAGCCAGCCGACCGGCACGGTTTGCGCACTGATGGCGACGTTACCGGTCATGACGTAAAGCGCCAATTCAGCAGGGTCGGCTTCGATCTCAATATGTCCACCGGCTTGCAGCGAGACATGGGCGACGAATGGCGCGCCAAAGCTCGACAACGGGCCTTCGGTTGCGCCGGAGCGACCGGCCACCAGACGCGCCAACGCCTTGCCGCCTTGCAGATGTGGAATCTCGGATGCCTTGACGTGGCGGTACATGGGCGCGTCGTGCTTGTGGCCCTTGGGCAGGTTCAGCCAAAGCTGGACGCCGTGATTGCGACCGCCGGTGCGGCGCATCTGCGCATCCGGGCCTTCGTCGTGGATGATGCCGCGTCCGGCGCGCATCCACTGCGCCTCGCCCGGTTGCATGACGCTTTCATTGCCGAGGCTGTCCTTATGCACCGAGCGGCCTTCGAGCAGCAGGGTCAGGGTCTCAATGCCGGCGTGCGGATGCGCCGAAGCGCCCTTGGCCTCACCCGGCGCGACATCGATGGGGCCGAACTGGTCGAGAAAGATGAAGGGGCCGATCGCCTCATAGGCGTTGGACGGAATGGCGCGCGCGACCTCGAAACCGTCGCCTTCCAGCGTATGAAACGCCTGATGGGTCGATTGGATCGTGCGGGCTTTTGTTTCGGTCAAAGTGGACATGGCGTGTCTCCTTGACCTGTCTTATAGGCGTGCTGGCGTTTTCATAAAATCCGTATAATATCGAACAAACATTTCAGGAAATTTGATATGTCAGATGTGGGCGCGCCGACCCTCGACCAGTTGCAGGTGCTTCTGTGTGTCCATGAAACGGGCAGTTTCGCCGCCGCCGCGCGCCGTCTGGGCCGGGCGGCATCCGCCATAAGTTATGCCATCGACCAGTTGGAGTTTCTGCTCGGCGTCACCCTGTTCGAGCGCATCGGCACGCGCAAGCCGCAACTGACCGATGCGGGACGCGCCGTGCTGGCCGAGGCGCGGCTGATCGGTCATGGCGTCGACGTGCTGCGCGCGCGGGTGCGCAGCCTGAAACAGGGGCTGGAGGCCGAGGTGTCGGCAGCGGTCGATGTCATGCTGCCGACGGCGCGGCTGGTCGATGCGTTGCAGGCTTTTCAGACGGCGTTTCCGGCCATTCCCCTGCGCCTGCATGTCGAGGCCCTGGGCGGGATCACCCAACTCGTGCTGGAAAAGGCGGCGGTGGTCGGCGTGTCGGGACCGCTCGATCTGAATGTGGAGGGGCTGGACCGCCGCCATCTGGGCGGGGTGCGGCTGATCCCGGTGGCGGCGCCGTTTCATCCGCTGGCGCGTGGGGGCAAACACGCGCCGGGTGAGGCGCGCCAGCATGTGCAACTGGTGCTGACCGACCGTTCGCCCTTGACCGAAGGCCGCGATTTCGGCGTGATCGGCATGAAAAGCTGGCGGCTGGCGGACCTCGGCTCGAAGCACGCTTTGCTGCTGGCTGGCATCGGCTGGGGGGCCATGCCGGAATTCATGGTGCGCGCCGATCTCGACGCCGGACGGCTCGTGCGGTTGGATCTGCCCGACTGGAAGGATGCGCAGTATGAGTTCAACGCCATATGGCGCACCGACGCGCCGCCGGGCCCTGCTGCGCAATGGCTGATCGAGCGGCTGGCGATGCAGGTCGAGGGCGCGAGGTCTCAAGACTGAGCCGGATTCCCGGCGCGCCCAAATCTCTTGCTGAGTCGCGGCAAAAGTGATATCACTTTGATATAGGTAAGGAGGGTGTCATGGATGACAACCAAAAACCCCTGAGCGATCTGGTGGCGCAGGGATGGGAGATTCTGCACTATGCCTCATCTCACGACGCCAGTGGCATGGTCGTGGAAAATTTCCTGCTGCGTAAGCAGAAGATGCACCGCATTCTCAGCCTCAGGCCGAAAATGCTGGGCAAGGGCTATAATGTCAAAGAACAGGATGTTTAAGGGAGGCTGACATGACCGATCGCACCATCAACAGCACACGTGAGACGCCGGGCGCCAGTCAGAGCGGCGGCCTGTTTTTGCTGATTTTTTTGATCCTGCTGGCGTCCGTCGTCGCGGCAGTGGTTCTTCGCGCGCCGCTGCTGGCCATCCCTTTAGGCGTCTTGGCCTTCTTTATCCTGCCCGGCTTTTACACGGTGCAGCCGAACCAGTCCGTGACCCTGATCGTGTTCGGCAATTATAAGGGCAGCGACCGCACCACGGGACTGCGCTGGGTTCCGTTCTGGTATGGGCGCAAAAAGGTCTCCTTACGCGTGCGCAACGTGACCAGCGAGGCGTTGAAGGTCAATGATCAGCGCGGCAATCCGATCGAGATCGCCGCCAATGTCGTCTGGCGCATCTCGGACTCGGCGCAGGCCTTGTTCGATGTCGATGACTATGCCGCCTTCGTCACCATCCAGATCGAGACGGCTTTGCGCGAAACGGCGCGTCAATACGCCTACGACCACGGCGATGACGGCCAGCCGACCCTGCGGGACGATGCCGAAATCGTCGGCCAAAGGCTGAAAGCCGACCTGCAGACGCGCGTCAATGTCGCCGGGGTTGCGGTCGATGAGACGCACCTGATGCATCTGGCCTATGCGCCGGAAATCGCCGGTTCCATGCTCAAACGCCAGCAGGCGGAAGCTGTGATCGCGGCGCGTCAGAAGATCGTCGCGGGCGCGGTCGGCATGGTCGAGCAGGCGCTGGAGCAGTTGTCGGCGCGCGGCGTGGTGCGGCTCGACGAGGAGCGCAAGGCGGCCATGGTGTCGAACCTGCTGGTCGTCCTGTGCGCCGACCGCGAAGCCCAGCCGGTCGTCAATACCGGCACGCTCTACGGTTAAGCCGTGGCGTCGCCCGGCAAGAAGGCCTATCCTCTGCGCCTCCCGCCGGAGGTTCTGAAGGCGGTCGAAAGGCTGGCTGCTTCGGAGCTGCGCTCGACCAATGCGCAATTGGAGATGCTGCTGCGTGAGGCGCTGGCGAAACGTGGGGTGCGGCTGATCAAGCCGGGAGAGTCTGACTGACCGATAAGGAGTCTCGCTCACCCCAGCGCCTAAGCAGGCGCCGACGATCGTTCGCCGCCCCCGTGGAGCCGGCGCGCAGCGCATCGGCGTGAGCGGTAAGGATGGAGGCCTGCCCTGGAGTTGAACCAGGCTGAACAGGGGTTGCACCCCCTGTTGCGTAAACGCTCCGCCAACAGGCCGGGACCAACAGTAAATATTGATTTGAGTCGAATTGCGCCGCGATTGTATCGAACGTGAAACAATCGCGGCCTTTTGCATTTGCACAATCTGTTCGCGCATGCGATAAACCGTCATTGCAATCTGGACCTGCTTTCGTGCGGGTGGCTATTCCGGGCGCCGATCCCCCGGATCATGTATCTTCCGGGTGTCGATGTTTGCAGAGCTGTTGCGCCTGCGTCGATCCGGCCTCGTTTCGTTCAAGGATAATCCATGCTGTCTGTAGCCGCGTTGAAGCGCGACTGGCTGGGGCAACCGCGCGCCGACCTTCTGTCTGGCGCGTTGGTGGCCCTGGCCCTGATTCCCGAAGCCATCGCCTTTTCCATCATTGCCGGGGTCGATCCGGCGGTCGGGCTTTACGCCTCGGTCGTGATCGCCATCACCATCGCCCTTGTCGGCGGTCGTCCGGCGATGATTTCAGCCGCCACCGGCTCGATGACGCTGCTGATGACCGGCCTCGTCAAGGACCATGGTCTCGACTATCTGTTCGCCGCCTCGATCCTGACCGGATTGTTTCAGATCCTGATCGGCGCCCTGGGGCTTGCGAAACTGATCCGATTTGTGTCGCGCTCGGTCATGACAGGTTTCGTCAACTCACTGGCGATACTGATTTTTCTGGCGCAAATGCCGCAGCTTATTCATGTGCCTTACGTCACCTACGCGTTGATTATCGCGGCGCTGGCCATCATCTACCTGCTGCCGCGCCTGACCAGGGCCGTGCCGTCGCCGCTGGTGGCGATTATCGTCATCACGATCATCACCCAGCTCATGGGACTGAAGGTGCATACGGTCGGCGATATGGGGCGGCTGCCGACCGCTCTGCCGAGCCTGCATCTGCCGCATGTGCCGCTGACGCTTGAGACGCTCGCCATTATCGGGCCGATCTCGGCGACCCTGGCCTGCGTCGGTCTGCTGGAGACTCTGTTGACGGCGAATCTGGTCGATGACGTCACCGATACGCCGTCCAACAAGGACCAAGAGGCGCGCGGGCAGGGGATCGCCAACATCCTGGCCGCCCTGTTCGGCGGCATGGCGGGCTGCGCCATGATCGGCCAGACCATGATCAATGTCACCTCCGGCGGACGCGGACGGCTCTCGACCTTCTGGGCCGGGCTGTTTCTGCTGATCCTGTTGCTGGTGCTGCAAAAATGGGTGGCGATCATCCCGATGGCGGCGCTGACGGCGGTGATGATCATGGTGTCGGTCGGCACGTTCGACTGGGGCTCGATCCTGCGGCTGAGAACGACGCCCCTGCCGTCCAGCATCGTCATGCTGGTCACGACGGTGACGGTCGTGGCGACACGCGACCTGTCGAAAGGCGTGATTGCGGGCGTCATCCTGTCGGCCCTGTTCTTTGCTGGCAAGGTAGCGCGCCTGCTGTCGGTGCAGCGGATCGACACCGGCGACGAACGCAGGTTGCGCTATGTGGTGCGCGGGCAGTTGTTCTTCGTCTCGTCGGACTTCTTAAAGGCCAGTTTTGAGTTCCACGGTCACCCTGCTGAGGTCGAAATCGACCTCAGCGCGGCGCGCATCTGGGATCTGACGGCGGTGGCGGCGATGGATTCGGTTGTCTTCCGCTACCGCAAGAGCGGGGCGCAGGTGCAGGTCACGGGCATGAGCGAGGCCTGTCGCGGTCTGGTGGCGCGCGTCGGCCAGCACGACAAGACGCACCTGCCGCAGGGCGCGGGCCACTGAGGTCCGCTTCTGAATGGCGCGCTTATGAAAAGGACCATGTTTTCGCATTTCGCTTCGTTTCCGGGCGACCTTATCTAACCGGCTGGGTGCGTCTGCAAACAGACGCCTGGCATCGGTGAAGGACGCGCAAGGTCATGACGAAAAGCAAAAACGCCCCGCAAACCAAGCCTCAGAAGCCAGAGCGTTTCCCCAAAAAGTGGTTTCACTTTTTGGATAAGAAAGAGCGACACAACAAAGACTTAGAGCGCCGATCTGATTCCGTCAGATCGAAAAGCGCTCCAGGGTTCACCGAATTCGCCCGTATCACCTCGGTCTGGACGGGCAGCCCGGTTGCCTTTGGTCTGGCGGCGGGAACCATTGTCGTGTGGCTGATCTCCGGTCCGATCTTTCACTATTCCGATACCTGGCAACTGGTGATCAACACCGGCACCACCATCGTCACCTTTCTGATGGTGTTTCTGATCCAGAATTCGCAGAATCGCGACGGCAAGATGATCCAGCTCAAGCTTGACGAACTGATCCGCGCGCAGGAGGGGGCCGAAACGCGTCTGATCGACATGGACGATATGTGCGAGGACGATCTGGAGGCGCTGCGGGTGCGCTATCTGGAGCTGGCTCAGCAGGCGGGCCGGAGGCTGAAGCCTGAGGATCTGAAGGACGCCAATGAAAAGGTCGCGCCCTCTTCGCGGTCGCAAGCGACGCGTGGAACGAAGCCGGCGGCGCGCGGCGGAACGACGCGCTCTGCGAGCGCCAAGGCGTAAGTCGCGTCAGGCGTTAGGCGATATCGCGCGTCGGCTATCAC
>DATMTF010000174.1:0-6051 GCA_035565015.1 Asticcacaulis sp.
GCGCCTATGCCGAAAAATTCTCCTGGCCGGAATGCGCGGCGGAGTTCATCCGCAATCTGGAGCCCTATCCCGAACCCGCGCGCACCAGGTTCTGGAAACGCCTGCGGCAGTTGCGGCGTAAAAAAGCGGCGTGATTTTTTATCCAAAAATGCACACAGATGAACACGGATTTTCATCTGGATCATAATGACCGGTATTCAACCCTATGCTTTTCCGTGCTTTCCGTGGTTCAAATTCAGGGCCTCCACTCGTGCGTCGGTGACTGCGCTCCAAGTCGCATGAGATATTTGGCCACGGAAAACACGGAAAACACGGAAATTCATGATGTCATCGATATGAGCGGACTGAAAAGATAAGTCTTGACGCGCAATGCGCGTCATAAGCTATGCAATCAGAAACAGCTCAATACGACGTAAACATCGCCGTCTCTCATCCGTGTGCATCTGTGGATACAATTTCCAAAGCCGCTTTTTGGGAAAGCGCTATATCAACCGCTTGCGCAATTGTTGCGACAGGATGTCGATCAGGGTGACCGCCACGACGATGATCAGGGCGATGGCCGAGACCTGCTGGTAGGCGAAGCTGTTGAGGTTGTCGAAAAGCAACTGGCCGATGCCGCCCGCCCCGATCAGGCCCAGAACGGTCGCCGAGCGCGCATTCGATTCAAAGCGGTAGAGCGCGAACGAGGTCCACAGCGGCCCGACCTGCGGGATCACGCCCCAGACGATTTCGTGCAGGCGGGTTCCGCCGGTGGCGCGCACGCCTTCGACCGGCGCGGTCTCGATGGCCTCGACCGCCTCGGAGAACAGCTTGGCCAGCGTGCCGGTATTGTTGAGCGTCAGGGCCAGCACCCCGGCCAGCGGACCTAAGCCCACCGCGACCAGAAAGGCCGTGCCCAGCACAATGTCGGGAAAGGCGCGCAACAGGGCGATCAGGCCGCGCATCGGCTGCACCACCCACAAGGGCGCGATATTGCGCGAACACAGGAAGCTGATCGGCACGGCCAGCAGGATCGACAGGAAGGTGCCCCAGATGGCGATCTCCAGCGTCTCCCACATCGCCTTGACGTAGTGCGCGCCGTCCGTGAAGTCCGGATGCAGATAGTCGCTCAGATAGGCGCCGGTATTGGCCGAATTATCGACCAGCTTGTGCAGGTCGTAGATGTGCGCGCCCTTGAAACTCACCGCCAGAAAGGCGACGAAGACCAGCACGAACAGCCAGTTGGCAAGCCTTTGCGCCATGCCGGTCGTCGGCGGCGCCAGTTTCGTCATCGCGTCGCTCATCAATGGCTCGCATCCGCTGTAGCCTGGTCCGCGGGAGCCTGGGGCGCGGTTTTGGCGGCGGCGGCGGCCTGCGCCTTTTCGACGGCGTCCATCTCGGCCCTGGCGGCGGCGATCTTGGCCGCATCGCCCGACTGGTTGGCCTCATCCTCGGCGACAATGGCTTCGAGATAGCGTTCGGGCAGCAGGTAGGATTCGTCGGCGGGCTGCATCGGCCCCCACTGCATGACTTTCAGATTGGCGCGCTGGCGCTCGGCCTCCGGCCCCGCGCCTTGGCCGTAGCTCAAGAAGAAGGAGCGCAGCTTTTCCTTGACTGCCGGATCGAGGTCGGCGCGGTATTCGATCACGCCCTTGGGCAGGGGTTGCGACGACCACAGAACCTTGATCCTGGCCAGTTTTTCGCGGCCCGCGGGCGTGTCGTTCAGCTCTTTCAGCGTATCGGAATTGGCGGTGGCGGCATCGACCACGCCCGCGATCACGCCCTCGACATTGGCCTCGTGCGAGCCGGCGCGGACATTGCGGAAGCATTTGTCCGTGTCGATCTTATGCGGCAGGAACAGCCACGCCTTCGGCGCGATCGTGCCGGAGGTCGATTTGACGTCGCCCATGCCGAAATTGAGCTTGTGGTCGCATTTCAGCACGTCGTCCAGCGTCACCTTGGAATCGGCGCGGGTGATGATCAGGCTTTCATAACCGTCCGTGCCGTCCGGATTGGTGGTGTGGGCGAAGACCTGGCCGTTGGCGCGACGCACGGCCTCAAGCCCGGAAGCGCTGGAGAAGAAACCGGCCTGGGTCTGGTTGAATCGCATCGCCTCGATCAGGGAGGTGTAGTTGCTGGAATAGTAGGGTTTGATGGTCAGGCCGGTCTGCTTTTCCATGTCCTGCAGGATCGGCTGCCACATCTTGTCGAGATTTTGCGATTTCTCGAAAGATAAAATTGAGAAGGTGATGGCCTTGGGCGCGCCCGCAGGCGTCTCCGCCTTCTTGTCGCAGCCATTGAGGCCGAACATCATCAGGCCAGCCAGAACCGCGCCGGCGGCAAGCGTTTTAATGTGCATGATCATCACCCCAATAGGCGTCTTCGATTTCCGCGCCGTAAATATCGCGCAGGGTTTCATCGCTCAGTTGCGCGCTCGGTCCGTCATAGACGACCTTGCCGTCCTTGAGCGCCAGAATACGGTTGCAATAGAGGCGCGCATAATCGACCTGGTGCAGGGTGACGATCACCCCGACCCCGCTGTGTTCGTTCAGATCGACCAGCAATTTCATTACCTTGCGCGCCGTCACCGGGTCGAGCGAGGCGACCGGTTCGTCGGCCAGCACGACCTCGGCGTCCTGCACGATGGCGCGGGCGATGGCGCCGCGCTGCTGCTGGCCGCCCGATAAGGTATTGGCGCGCTGGCCCGCCATGGCCGCGACGCCGACATGATCGAGCGCGCGCATCACCTTCTGCTTTTCGTCCGCCGACCACAGGCCGAACAGGCCGCGCAAGGCCGAAATCTTGCCGAGGAAACCGAGCGCGACATTGGTGAACAGGGACAGGCGCGGCACCAGATTGAACTGCTGCGCGATCAGGCCCATCCGCGTGCGGACGCGCCGCACGTCCTGGCTTAAACGGCCATTGGCCTGCACCGGCTGGCCCAGCACGCTGACCGTGCCGTCGCCGCGATCAATGGCGTGCAGGCCGGAAATGGCGCGCAGCAGGGTCGATTTGCCGGAACCGGACGGCCCGATCAGGGCGACGCGCTCCGGCTGGTTCATGACGAACGACACCGCATCCAACGCCTTGTGAGTCGTCCTGCCGCCCGCGGCGGCGGCCTTGCGGGTGAAGGTCTTGCTGATTGCCTTGACCTCGACGAGGGGCGCCGTCATGCACAGCCTTTACATCTTTGCCGCGCGGATACGGCGGCGGCGAAACTCTAAACGTCTAGCGTTAGAGAGTCTTATTAACGATTTGATGACGCTTGCAACCGTCTTTCGCAGTCGCGGCGTAAATTTCTCTGTCGCCCGCACACAAAACCCTTTGAAGTCGTTGTGATTTGAGCCATCGCGGCAAATCTGGTATCTTTGGATACGAAAAGCCGTCAAATAAGGCTTTACACAGGGGAAAATTCGCCTATATCAGCCCGTTCCGGCGGACCCTCAAGGTTCCATTCCCCATTGCTAACGCCGGCCTGGGTAATTTTGGGCAGCGCGATGCGCGGCCTTTAACAACAAGGGATGTTCTGGTGGATAGCTACCAATCAGCCCTGGACCTGGTCCGCAAGCAACCGCCGGAACGCCCCGTCGCCCTCGTGCGTCGTGCGCCGGTCTCCGTTGCCGCGCAATGGTTTCAGGCCAATTTCAAGGGCGATGTCTTCTACGCCGTCAAAGCCAATCCGTCTGCGTGGGTGCTGGAAACCCTGTGGGCGTCGGGCGTATCGTCGTTCGATGTCGCCTCGCTGAACGAGATCGAGCTGGTGCGCAGCGTCCTGCCCGCCTCGGCGCGGCTGGCCTTCATGCACCCGGTCAAGAGCCGCGTCTCGATCGCAAAAGCCTATTTTGATTACGGCGTGCGCACCTTCAGCCTCGATACGCATGACGAATTGCGCAAAATTCTCGACGCCACCGGCGGCGCGAAGGATCTGAACCTGATCGTGCGGCTGGCGACCTCCGGCGAAGGCGCGAACCTGCCGCTGACCAACAAGTTCGGCGCGCAGGCGCACGAGGCGCCGTCGCTTCTGATGGCGACGCGGCAGGCGACCAGCGGCCTGATGGGCGTCTCCTTCCATGTCGGCTCGCAGTGCATGAAGCCGACCGCCTATGCCGCCGCCATGCTGTCGGCTTCGCGCTCTTTAGTGCGCGCGGGCGTGTTCGCCGATGTCGTCGATGTCGGCGGCGGCTTTCCGTCCGTCTATCCGGGCATGGTGCCGCCCGCGCTCAGCGAATATATGGATGCGATCAACCGCGCCTTCGATGAGATGAAGGTGCATGAGGAGACGCAGCTCTGGGCCGAGCCGGGCCGCGCCCTGGTGGCGGAATCGACCTCGGTGCTGACCAAGGTTGAGCTGCGCAAGGGCGACGCCCTCTATCTCAACGACGGCTCTTATGGGAATCTGTTCGACGCGACCCACGCCAAATGGCCGTTCCCGGTGCGCTTGCACAGGCAGGACGAAGAGGTCGAATCCGAGACGCTCAAGCCGTTCCGTTTTTACGGCCCGACCTGCGATTCCATCGACTCCATGCCGGGGCCGTTCTGGCTGCCCGCCGATGTGGCCGAAGGCGACTATGTCGAGATCGGCATGCTGGGCGCCTATGGCGTGACCATGGGTACGCGCTTCAACGGCTATGGCGAGACCGATACGGTGTTTCTCGACGACGCGCCGATGGCCTCGCTGTTCGGCCTCGGCCCGCGCTCGATCAACAATCCGCGCTCGGCCTTCGATCCCGACGACAACAAGGTCGTGCGCCTCAACCGCCCGAAAGGCGGCAAGCGCGGCAAGAAGCGGATCGTGAAGTCGAAGGCTTAAGACGGAGGGGGCCGCCCCCTCCACCGCTTCGCGGTCCCCCTCCCCCGTCCGCTTCGCGGCAGGGGAGGATGATTACAGATTTGCCAAGCGTGGCCCCTTCCGCTATAGGGGCCGCGCATCAGCCTGACATAGTTGTCGGCTACACCCGCCTCATCGCTCCGTCTGAGGAAACCGGGTCAATGACGGGCGTCCACCTATGTCTCTCTCAAAAGGAACACAGAGATGAACGCTGAAACTTCCAATTCTAAAGCCGAACTGCTCCAGAACACCGTTGAGCATGTCGATATCACCTCCTACGACGCGCGCCCGATCATCGATTCGATGCGCAAGATGTCGTTTTCGTCGCGCGACACGGCTCGCGCCGCCGACATCTTCAACATGGCGCTGAACGACAAGGGCTGCTCGACCTGGCTGATCCTGGCCGGTTCGACCTCGGCGGGCGGCTGCATGCACGTCTATCGCGACATGGTGAAGTTCGGCATGATCGACGCCGTGGTCGCCACCGGCGCCTCGATCGTCGATATGGACTTCTTCGAAGCGCTCGGCTTCAAGCACTATCAGGCCGCCGGGCAGGTGGACGATAACGTGCTGCGCGACAACTATATCGACCGCATCTACGACACCTATATCGACGAAGAAGAGCTGCAGGCCTGCGACCACACCATTCTGGAGATCGCCAACCGCCTGGAGCCGCGCGGTTATTCCTCGCGCGAATTCATCTGGGAAATGGGCAAGTGGCTGTCCGAAGGCAACGCCAAGAAGGAAGGCAGCCTGATCCAGACCGCCTATGAAGAAGGCGTGCCGATCTTCTGCCCGGCCTTTGTCGATTCGTCCGCCGGTTTCGGTCTGGTCAAGCATCAGGTCGAGCGCCGCGCCGAAAAGAAACCCTATATGATGATCGACGCGGTCGCCGATTTCCGCGAACTGACCGACATCAAGATCGCGGCGGGCACGACCGGCCTGTTCATGGTCGGCGGCGGCGTGCCGAAGAACTTCGCCCAGGACACGGTTGTCTGCGCCGAAATTCTCGGTAAGGAGGCCGATATGCACAAGTACGCGGTGCAGATCACGGTCGCCGATGTGCGCGACGGCGCCTGCTCGTCCTCGACGCTGAAGGAAGCCGCTTCGTGGGGCAAGGTGCAGACCACGCACGAACAGATGGTCTTCGCCGAAGCCACCACGGTCGTGCCGCTGATCGGCTCGGACGCCTATCACCGCGGCGCGTGGAAGTCGCGTGAGAAGCCGCGGTGGGCCAAACTGTT
>DATMTF010000175.1:0-2349 GCA_035565015.1 Asticcacaulis sp.
AGCACGCCGAACGCCTCCTTGCGCTGGCCGGTCGGCGAGAGGAGGCCCTTGCGGTTCCAGCCCTGCTCGTAGATCGGATGCTGCCGCCGCGGCGAGCGGAAGTCCTTGAGAATCCACGGCGACATGCCCGCCAGGAACGGGATATTGTCCGCCATGGCCAGGGTCGCCTTGTAATAGCTGGCCTGATATTCCTCGCTGAAGCGATGCTGTTCGTCCGGGTCGTGATAGCCGAATTTCGCGCCCGCCCCGAACTCCGAGAAGATCATCGGCTTGTTGTAATCGGAATGCCAGACGGTCTTCTTCACGTCGTCGAGCGTGTTGTTCCCGTACCAGCCCGCATAGGTGTTGATGCCGATAACGTCGAGATCGGCGGCCAGCGGATCCTTGATCGAAATATCGGTCGGACCGTTGACCGTGGCCGTATTCAGCGCCGCCGTCACCAGCCGCGTGCCGTCCAGATCGCGCGCCTCTTTCGCCAGCGCGCCGAGAAAGGCGTTGCGCGCGTCCGACACCGGCGTCTCGTTGCCGACGCTCCACAGGCCGATGGCGGCGCGGTTGCGGTCGCGCAGGATATTTTCGGCCAGCATGGTCTGCGCGGTTTTCAGCGTGTCGGGACTTGTGAAATTCACGCTCCAATAGACCGGGATTTCGCTCCACACCAGAAGCCCCATCCTGTCGGCCATGCGCGTGGTGATCTCGTTGTGCGGATAGTGGGCCAGACGCACATAATTGCCGTGCAGCCCATCCTTGACCTCGGTCAACAGGGCGCGCGAGGCTTCTTCGGTGATGCGGCGCGACGGATTGGGGCCGAACTCCTCCTCGTGCAAGGCAATGCCGCGCAGGAAGATCGGCTTGCCATTGAGCAGGATTTTCGTCCCCTGCACTTCGAGGGTGCGGAAGCCGATCTGGTCGCTGATCGTATCGCTGCCCGCCTTGAAGATGACAGTGTAAAGCGTCGGCGTATCGGGCGACCACAGGTTCAGCCCCTTGGGCGCCGGCGCGCTCATCGAGACGCGGCCATCGGCGTCAGTCGTTCCTTTCAGATCGAGCTTCGTCCCCGCAACCATGATCTCGACCGCCTGATCGGCCTTGCCCGCGCCGTCGAGCGCCATATCGGCCCGGATCTGGCCGTCTTTCGTCAGGCGGATGAAGGCGTCGTCAATATAGGTGGCGGGCGTCGCGATCAGCTTCACATCGCGCGTAATGCCGCCATAGGTCTCCCAGTCGGTCACCGTCGGCGGAATCGTATCGGCGGTGCGCGTGGAATCGACGCCGACGACGAGATTGTTGTCCTTGGCGCGGAGTATGTCCGTGACCTCGAAGGTGAAGGGCGTAAAGC
The DNA here is from genome assembly GCA_035565015.1 of Asticcacaulis sp. Lineage (GTDB taxonomy): Bacteria > Pseudomonadota > Alphaproteobacteria > Caulobacterales > Caulobacteraceae > Asticcacaulis. Next base: position 1,340 of record DATMTF010000175.1, read on the forward strand.
CGCCGAAATGCTCGCCGACCTTATGACCGTTGAGATAGATCATGGCGTGGTAGTCGGCGGCGTCGAAATGCAGGAAGACGCGCCCGTCCTTGCGGATCAGGTCCGGCCCGGCGTCGAAGCGCTTCTGATACCACATCAGGCCATTATAATAGCGTAAGGTCGGATCATAGCCGATCCAGGACGACGGCACATCGCCCAGCGGCGCATTGCCGAGATCGTACTCGTAAAGCGCATTGGGATGGGCCTTTTCCTCGTCCGCCACCACAATGTCGGCGCCGCGTCCATGGCGCACATCGGTCGATTTGCCGAGGAAGTCGGCCAGCCCGTCCTTGTACGGATCGACCGAATACCGCCAGGCCCCGTCAAGATTCAGCCCGGCGCGCAGGTCGGCGTCCACCATGACGCGGTCAGGGACAATGTCCTTATAGGCCGGATTGGCCGCATCGCCCGCCGGTCCGGCGAAGGCCGGCGCCGCTGCAGCCAACAGGGCCAAAACAGATGCGCACACAGATCCCATCTGGAATTTCATCGAGTCGTCCTCCGGCTTTGTTTATCAAACCTATCTGGCCCATCGGTCAGACCAAGTCAAATCCCGCCTGAAGATGTCGCACACTTGCGACCCGCGCGAAAGCGCACCTATAGTGGCGCACAAAGGAGTCGACATCATGCAGAAATTTTCCGCCCATGAGGCCGCGCAGCAGGTCGCCGCGCTGGACGGCTGGAGGCTGGAGGCGGGCGCCGGGGCGATCACGCGCGATTTCCGCTTTGCCGATTTCCGGACCGCCTGGGCCTTCATGACCGCCGTGGCCGCCGTGGCTGACCGCCTGGACCATCATCCGGAATGGTCGAACATCTATAATCAGGTGTCGATCCGTCTGACGACCCATGATGCGGGCGGTCTTACCGCGCGTGACATGACCCTGGCGCGCTGTATTGCCGACGCAGCGGATCGGGCGGTAAAATAAGACGCCTGACTACCGCATTTCATTTTTATTTTTCTAACCCTACAC
>DATMTF010000176.1:0-3491 GCA_035565015.1 Asticcacaulis sp.
CACGGCGGCGAGGCCCGAAGTCAGAAAGAGGCGGCGGCTCTTGGTCACGCGATAACTCCCGCAATAGCTCCCATGTCCAGACCTAGGAAATGGACCGAGGCTTGGCAAGGTGAAACTTAGGCTATGCCGATTTCCTGCATGCCCAGCTTCATGGCCTCGATCCTGAGCGCGCGCTGGGCGGCGGTGAAGCCCGGCACGCCCGTGCCGTCGCTGTTATAGAGAACGGCTACGGTCAGACGCTCATGCACGAGGCTGCGCAGGTGGCTGGTATAGCCGTTGAGCCGCCCGCCATGCGCGATGAAGGGCCGTCCGTCCAGCTTGCCGATGCCTTGGCCGAAGCCGTAGTTGAGCTTTTCCGGCCCGACATATTCCCAGGCGGGCGAGCCGTCCTTGAGCAGCATCGGCGTGATCATCTGATTGAGGCTGGCGGCGCGCAGCACCTTGCCGCTGAACAGGGCGCTGTGCCAGCGCGCCAGATCCTCGCTGTTGGAGCGGATTCCGCCCGCGCCGCCCGCAAAGGTCGGCGACACCGGCAGGATGGGATCGAAGCCCGCCGGGATGCGGTAGTTCGGGCGATAGCCGTCGCAGCCGTCAAAGGCCGAGCAGCGCTCGTCCATCGCCGTCTGTTGCAGGCCCGCCGGGCCGAACAGATGCGTCTGATAGAAGCCGGCGAGGTTCTGTCCGGACGCGCGCTCGACCACGATGCCGAGCAGGCTGAAGGCGCTGTTGGAATAGAGCCAGCGCACGCCGGGGCGGATGCTGTAGGTCGGATGAACGGCGCCGATGATCTGCAACAGCTCCGGCGAGGTGTAGTCGCGCGTCTGCGCCGCCACCAGCACGCTCTGCGCCTGATGGTTCAGATAGTCGTTCATGCCGGAGGTGTGGCTCATCATCTGGGCCAGAGTCACCTGATCGGCCTGCGGAAATTCCGGGATGAAGCGCGCGAGAGGGTCATGCACGCCGAGCCTGCCCTGCTCCTGCAATTTCAGGATGGCGGCGGCGGTGAACTGCTTGGTCACCGAGGCGATGCGGAAGCCGGTCTGCGGCGTCACGCGCGCGCCCGACTGCATGTCGCCGACGCCGAAGCCTTTGGAATAGAGCATGACGCCGTCGTGCATGACGCTCAGGCTCAGGCCCGGCGTGAAACGCGTTTTGACCAGCTTGTCGCCCATGGCGTCGAGGCTGGGCCAGTCCTTGAGCGGCGGCGCGGGCGGCCCCTTGGGCGCGGCGGCGGTCACATCCTTGTCCGTCGAGCTTGCGGGCGCATGCGGCGACCTGCGCATCAGCAGCGGCACGGTGGCGGCGCCGGCGGCCAGTCCGGCGGCGATGAAGCCGAAGACGGCGCGACGGGACGGGCGTTCGGTCGGATCGAAGGGGACGGGTTCGGTCATAGGCTTCAGGCTACGCAGTTACAAAATAACAAATACATACCCGCATGACAGCGGCGCGGCAAGCGCGGCGCTGTGCGGACATGGAGGGCGGAAACGTCCAGAGCGCGCCGGAACGGTTAAGAAAGGGTTGTTAAATGTGGAAATTCAATGGCGGCGCGGTCACGAATATGGGATCAGGTCGCGGTCTTTCATTCGCCCCCGGAGTTTCAGCATGAAAATGCTTCTTGTCGTCGCCGCCGCCTTGATCGACGAAGACGGGCGCGTACTGATCGCCCAGCGCCCTGAGGGCAAGCAACTGGCGGGCCTGTGGGAGTTTCCGGGCGGCAAGGTCGAGCCGGGCGAGACGCCGGAGGATGCCTTGATCCGCGAATTGCATGAGGAATTGGGCATTTCGGTGAAGAAGGCGTGTCTGGCGCCGTTCGTCTTCGCCTCGCATAGCTATGACAATTTTCACCTGCTGATGCCGCTGTACCTGATCCGGCGCTGGGAGGGCGAACCGGAGCGGCGCGAACACGGCGCGCTGAAATGGGTGCGGCCCAATGCGATGCGCGACTACCCGATGCCGCCCGCGGACCTGCCGCTGGTCGCCTATCTGCAGGATTTTATCTGATCCTGTCGCGTCGCTTCACGCGCCGACCGACGCCCAGGGCCATGCCGCCCAGCTTGAGCAGCAACGCGACGACGATCACGCCCAGCACCGCCCAGCCGCGCCAGCCGCGGAGCAGGTCCGGCAGGGACAGGGGCGCGCTGGCTCCAGCGGGCGTCGGCGCATAGAGGGCGACACCGATCAGGCCGCCTATGGTGAGCAGCAGCACGACAAATCCGGTCAAGACAAACCAGCGCCCCTTCATTTTTTCACCCTACTGAAAATGCGTCAGGTCCATAGCGCGGCGCATCTCGCCGCCGCGGCTGGCGCCGTCGGTCGGATGATAGTGCAGAAATGTGGGCAAATCATTGGCGGCGGCGGCGGTTTTCAGCGCGTCCTGCGCATGCGCCTGCGTCAGGCCTGCAAGGACGAACACAGCGCTGATCAGCGCCAGGGTGGTGATCAGCGAATAGACAAAGCATTTCATCACACATCTCCCATGATAATGGCGGCGGCGGATGGGCGAAGACGACAACGCGCCTTCGCCCGCTACGTCCCCCCGCCCCCCGGTTCAGGCGTCCCTGCGGCGGCCTATCTCTCCGCCGCAGGGTCTTTGAGGTGTGAAACAGCTTTCATAGTCGAGGCGAATGATGCTATGAACGCCGTTCACAATTGTGATGTACGCCAAATTTGAACGATGTTCAATATAAAAATGAACATAGTTCAAAAATAACGAGCCCGCCATGTCCGATACGCCTTCGCCCTCCAAACTCGAACTGCGCCGTGAAAAACAGATGGAGGCGCTTTTGGCCGCCGCCGAGGCGCGGGTGCGCCAGGACGGCGTCGCCAGCCTGAAGGCGCGCGATCTGGCCGCCGATATCGGCGTGGCGCTGGGCGGGCTTTACAATATCGTCGCCGATATGGACGATCTGATGCTGAGGGTGAATTCGCGCACGCTGGCGCGGCTCGGCGCGGCGGCGGCGCAGGCGGCGGATGGCTTGCCGATGACGACGCGCGCTGAGGCGCTGGACCGATTGGTCATGGTGGCGCAGACCTATCTGAGATTCGCGCGTTCGGACCTGAAGCTGTGGCGCATGTTGTTCGAGACGCATGTGACCTCGGCCCTGCCCGCCTGGGCTAATGAGGACCAGTTGCGCCTGTTCCGCCATATCGCCGAACCGCTCAGCGTCATCATGCCGGACCTGTCGCCGGACGCGCTCACCGTGCGCGCCCGCACCCTGTTCGCCGCCGTGCATGGCGTGGTGATGCTGGGTCTGGAGGAGCGTCTGGTCGCCGTGCCGCTGGACCGGCTGGACAGCGAGATCGACTGGCTGACCCGCGCGGCCTGCGGGTGACGGCATTCAATTTTAATGAGTATGCAACTTAAACTATCACCGCCAAAATCAACTTGACCGCGAACTAATCCCCATGCCAGTCTTTTAGATTACAATTTTAAATTATTGGGGGGATACGTGGTCGGTTTTTGGCAGCCGGTACTTGATTATCTAAATCAT
>DATMTF010000177.1:0-13566 GCA_035565015.1 Asticcacaulis sp.
TGGATGTCGAGAAGAAGATGACCTTCTTCAACCTGCTGCTGAAATGCGGGTTCAAGGAGATCGAGGTCGGCTTCCCATCGGCGTCGCAGACCGAGTTCGACTTCGTGCGCAAGCTGATCGAGGAAAACCTGATCCCGGACGATGTGACCATTCAGGTGCTGGTGCAGGCGCGCGAAGACCTGATCAAACGCACATTCGAGAGTTTGCGCGGCGCCAAGCGCGCCATCGTGCATATGTACAACGCCACCTCGCCCCTGTTCCGCCGCGTGGTATTCAACCGCACGAAGGAAGAGGTCGTCGCCCTCTCCATCGCAGGCATGCGCCTGCTGCGCGAGGAAGCCGCCAAACAGCCGCAGACAGAATGGGCGTTTGAGTACAGCCCGGAAACCTTCACCGCCACCGAGCCGGACTTCGCGCTTGAGGTCTGCGAGGCGGTGATCGGCGTGATCGAGCCAACGCCGCAGAATCCGCTGATCCTCAACCTGCCCGCCACGGTCGAGGTCGCAGGCCCGCACGTCTATGCCGACCAGATCGAATGGTTCTGCCGCAATATCTCAAAGCGCGACAGCGTGGTGATCAGCTTACATCCGCACAATGACCGCGGCACGGGCGCAGCGGCGGCGGAACTGGGCCTGCTGGCCGGGGCCGACCGCATCGAAGGCTGCCTGTTCGGCAATGGCGAACGCACCGGCAATGTCGATCTGGTGACTCTGGCGCTCAACCTCTATACGCATGGCGTCTCGCCGGAGCTGGACTTCTCGCACATGCGAGAAGTCGTGCAGACGGTCGAATACTGCAATCATATTAAGGTGCATCCGCGCCATCCTTATGCGGGCGAACTGGTGTTCACCGCCTTTTCCGGCTCGCACCAGGACGCGATCCGCAAGGGTTTCGCGGTGCAGGAGACGCGCAATGACGGCATATGGGACATGCCCTATCTGCCGATCGACCCGGCGGACCTCGGCGAGTCTTACGAGGCCGTCATCCGCGTCAATTCGCAGTCGGGTAAGGGCGGCATCGCCTGGGTGCTGGAGCAGACGCACGGCCTGAAGCTGCCGCGCCGCTTCCAGATCGACTTCTCCAAGAAGATTCAGGACATTACCGACGCTTCTTCGCGTGAACTGTCATCGGCGGAAATCTGGGACGCCTTCCAGTCGAGCTATCATCTCAATGGCGAGCAGAAGTACGGGCTGATCGAATACGAACAGACCGGTCCCGTGCGTTCGGGCGCGTCGCGCACCTTTGTCGGCCGCATCAGCCATGACGGCGTCGAGGCTTCGGTGGTCGGGCATGGCAACGGCCTGATCTCCAGCGCGGTCAAGGCGCTCAACGACCGTTACGGCCTCGATCTCGACGTGGTGGACTATGCCGAGCATGCTTTAAAGCAGGGTTCCGACGGTCAGGCCGCCGCCTATGTCGAGGTGCGCACGCCTGACGATCGCCATGTTTTTGGCGTAGGGATCGACGACGATGTCGCCACCGCCTCGGTCAAGGCCGTCTTAAGCGCGGCCAACGCCCTTTAGATAAGGTTCTGTATGAAACTGCGCGCGGCTTTTGCATCCCTGATCCTGCTTGCCGCGCTGGCGGCGCCGGCCTTCGCGCTGACGCCGCGCTACAGCGTTCAGATCGTCAAGACCTATCCGCACGATCCCAATGCCTTTACGGAAGGCCTGTTCTATCTGAACGGCGATTTCTACGAAAGCACGGGCCGCAACGGTCAATCATGGATTCGTCAGGTCGATCCCGCCACCGGCAAGCCCCTGCGGCAGGTCAGCGTCGATAAGCGCTATTTCGGCGAAGGCATCGCGCCGTGGAACGGCCATATCGTCAGCCTGACCTGGCAGGCGGGGACCGGCTTCGTCTGGTCGCAGTCCTCGCTCAAACAGTTGCGCAGCTTCCGCTATACCGGCGAAGGCTGGGGCATGACCGCCGACGCGAAGAACCTGATCATGAGCGACGGCACCGCAACGATCCGCTTCCTCGATCCGGTCACGCTTAAGACCGCGCGCACCCTCACCGTCACCCTGGATGGCCAGCCGCTCGATCAGATCAATGAGCTGGAATGGGTCAAGGGCGAACTGATCGCCAATGTCTGGCGCACACGGCAACTGGTGCGCGTCGACCCGAAAACCGGCCATGTCACCGGCATTGTCGATCTCTACAACCTGCCTGAAATCGCCAGCCCTCCCCCCGATCCCGACGCGGTCGCCAATGGTATCGCCTATGATCCGGTCAAGGACCGCCTGTTCGTGACCGGCAAGCTGTGGCCGCACCTCTACGAAGTGCGTTTTGCGCCGGAATAGCGCCGCTAATGCGGATGCGTCCGGCGCCAGTAGGCCGGGCTGTCGAAGCCGTAGGCCCAGGCGCCCTGACGATGCGCCTTCGCCCATTGTTCGTCGGGCAGATAGCGCAGCGAAAAATGCCGGTAGGCCACGGCCAGACCAGCGCGGACCATGACCCGGCCCAGATCCTCGGCGCCGACGCGGCAGATCGCCACCATGCGGCCATAGGGATCGACATCCTGTTGCGCGCACGCAACGACCCGCCCTTGCAGCCGCGCGCGCAACACGCGCGTCGCCGCCTGCCCGCAGTTAAAGCGCCCGCAGGTCTGATCGTGCTCGAAGGCGTCAACGCCGAACAGACGAATATGCCGTCCGCTGATGACGAGCGTGTCGCCGTCGATCGCATAGGCGCGTCCCGTCAGAGTTGTCGCGTTCACGCCCGTCGGCGCCATACACGCGAGAACGGTAACGCAAATTGACGCTATCCACAGGTTGATTTCGCGCCTGCGAAAGCGTACATGCTCGGCTATCATGTTTACAAATTTCGCCAACAGCTTCGTGCTCACACGTCTCGACATCCTGTCCAACCTGATCTGGGCGGCCAAGCGCCTGCTGGCCTTCCGCAAACACCAGGGCGTTTAAGAAGACGAATTCGCGCCCGTCGTCAAATACCGGGCGCATCTGTTATCGGCGCCCTGATCAGGACGTCCGATGTCGGCACCCCAATCCCCCTCTGGCAGAAACTGGACCGGCTATGCGCTGGCCTTTTTCGGCTCCTTCCTGTTCGCGACCAAGGGCATCTGGATCAAGCTGGCCTATCGCTACGGCATCGACGCCAGCGGGCTTCTGTCTTTGCGCCTCGGCATCGCCATGCCGTTCTATATCGGCATCGGGATTGCGACCTGGCTGCGCGCTAGAAAGGCGGGCCGGTCCGACTTGCCGCCGGTCCTGAGCCGTCCCGGCCTCTATCTTCAGGCCATGCTGGTCGGCGCGCTTGGCTATTTCGTCGCCTCCTACACCGATTTCGTCAGTCTGAAATCGTTGTCGCCGCAGTTCGAGCGGCTGATCCTGTTCACCTATCCTCTGTTTGTCATCCTGTTCGGCACCGCCTTTTTCGGCCAGCCTCTGCGGCTGAAGTCGATCTGGACCTTCCTGATCGCCTATGCGGGACTGGCTCTGGTTTTTCTTACCGACCTGAAAACGGGCGGTTCGGCCATCGCGGTCGGCGCTCTGTGGTGCGGCGCGTCGTCGGTCAGTTTCGCGCTTTACCTGCTGCTGGCCAAGCCGATGATCCGGCGGCTGGGGCCGTCCCTGTTCACCTCATGGGCGATGTGCGGCGCAGGTCTGGTCACCCTGACCCAGTTCTTCGTCCTGCACCCGCATGGTCTCGGCGTACCGCTGTCCATGCCGTTGCTGCTGCTCAGTCTCGGCCTGTCCCTGACCGCCACGGTCGCGCCGAGCTACCTGATCAGCTTCGCCCTCAGCCGCATCTCGTCTCAAGCCAATGCGGTGATCGGCTTCGTCAATCCGGTCTTCACCCTGATCATGAGCGTCGCCATCCTGGCCATACCGGTGACCGCGTCGGACATTGGCGGCACAGCGCTGGTCCTGCTGGGCGTCGGCCTTTATGTCTGGCTGGATTCTCGGGCGCAAAGCGCTCAAGAAGCGAAGCGTTAGCGCACTAAAAAACCGCTCAAGGAGCAAAGCGTTAGCGCAACTTAAAACCTGCTCAAGAAGCGAAGCGTTAGGTCGGATCGGCATTCAGAATGCTGTCCTGAGCGAATGGCGCAGATGGCTCAGGTTTAAGAAGGGATTTTAACCACGGATGACGGCCTTCAGCCGTCTGCACGGACCGCCGCTTACGCGGCGTACACGGATGAAGATGAGCGCGCGAAAAGCGCAGCGCCTTGCCTTATCCGTGCAGATGGCCAAAGGCCATCATCCGTGGTTTCCGTGGTTAATCCAAATCTGCAAAATCTGCGTCATCTATGACGCCAATAAGGAGTGAGGCGCACGAAACCGAATGTCGATCCGGCCAAGCGCGCAGGCGCGTCCCAGACCGTCGCTGGAGGCGCAGACAATCGCATAGCGGCCTGTGACGCCGAGATCCATTATTCGTAATCGTCGTCCTGGCCGGGACGAGCGGTGGTCTGGCTGCGCGGACGGCCGACCACGGTTTGCAGATCGGCCAGATCGACGAAGGTGTCGGCCTGACGGCGCAGATCGTCGGAGGTCATTGGCGGCTGGGTCTTGACGGTCGAGACGACGGTGACGCGCGCGCCCTTGCGCTGCACCGATTCGAGCAGGCGGCGGAAATCGCCGTCGCCGGAGAACAGCACCAGATGGTCGCAGTGTTCGGCCATCTCCATCATGTCGCAGGCGATCTCGATATCCATATCGCCGCGCCAGCGCTTGCGGCCCTGCGCGTCGGTGAATTCGCGCGCCGTCTTGGTGATCAGGGTGAAGCCGTTATAGTCGAGCCAGTCCACCAGCGGGCGCACCGGCGAATAGTCGTCGCCTTCGACCAGAGCGGTATAGTAATAGGCGCGCACCAGCACGCCGCGCTTCTTGAACTCGTCGAGCAGCTTGCGGTAGTCGATGTCGAAATTGAGCGCCTTGGCGGCGGAATAGAGGTTGGCCCCGTCGATGAAAAGCGCGATACGGTCGCTGGGATAGAAGCTCATAATATACTCTCTCGAACTATAAGCGGTTGAAAATGGCGGGAACGATTATCGTCGCCTGGGGCGCCAATCTGACGCCGCCGGGCGTGACGACTTCGCAGGCTTTTGCCGGGGTTGTCAAGGCGCTCGAAAGGCGCGGGCTGCGCGTCGTGCGCGCGTCGCGGCTATGGCGTTCGAAGGCGTGGCCGAACCCGGACGATCCGCCCTATCACAACGCCGTTCTGCTGGTGGAGAGCGATCTGGCGCCGGAGGCGCTGATGACGCTTTTGCATGAGGTCGAGGCCGAGGGCGGGCGACGGCGCGAAGCGGGCGTCGTCAACGCGCCCCGGCCGCTCGATCTCGATCTGATCTCCTATGGAGACATGGTGCAGCAAGGCGCGCTCACCCTGCCCCATCCGCGCGCGCATGAGCGCGGCTTCGTCATGGGGCCTCTGGCCGAGATCGCGCCCGGCTGGGTGCATCCGGTCCTGCGCCGCACGGCGGCGGAGCTTTACGCCGAGGCAGGCGTCGGACGCGACGCAACGCCTTTGCCCGATATGTGAAGCCGCTGTGCGCTTCCCGGCTTGCCCGCGACGGCGACGCCCGCTACATCTGGCGGCATGAAGCTCGCCACCTGGAACGTCAACTCCGTCAATGCGCGTCTGCCGCTGGTCCTGCAATGGTTCCGCGAGGCCATGCCCGATGTCTGCGCCTTGCAGGAAATCAAGTGCGTCGATGAGAAGTTTCCGCGCGAAGCATTTGAATCGCTTGGTTATAATTGCGCTGTCTTCGGGCAGAAGACGTGGAACGGCGTCGCCATCCTGTCGAAATATCCGCTCAGCGACATTCGCCGCGGCCTGCCGCAGAACGATGACGAGACGGACGAGCAGTCGCGCTATATCGAGGCCGTGGTCGAGGCGCCGCAGCCGGTGCGCTTCGCCTCCATCTACCTGCCCAACGGCAATCCGCTCGGCACGGACAAGTACGCCTACAAGCTGCGCTGGCTGGAGCGGCTGCACACACATGCGGCGTCCTTGCTGCCGCTGGAGGAGATCACCGTGCTGACCGGCGATTTCAACATCATTCCGGGCAAGGACGACTGCTGGAGCGAGGCGCCATGGCTCGACGACGCCCTCTATCAGCCCGCCGTGCGCCGCGCCTATCAGGGCCTGAAGAATCTCGGCTATACCGACGCGTTTGAAAGCCATGCGCCTGAGGGTAATCGCTACACCTTCTGGGATTATCAGGCCGGGGCGTGGCAGAAGAATCAGGGCATCCGCATCGACCATCACCTGCTGTCGCCGCAGGCCGCCGACCTGTTGCGCGAAGTCGTGATCCACAAGGAGACGCGCGGCCAGGTCCATGACGAGGCCAAGCCGTCCGACCACGTTCCGGTTGAGATCCTCCTGCAAACGCAATCTTAACGGCTGATCCGGTAAGGATTCGTTAGTCCTGTTTTTCAGTATGGCGTGACTCCGACCATGGCCCATGCCGCGCGTGTCTTTCTGTATTTCTTTTTCGGCGGGATCGGCCTGACCCTGATCGCGTCCGGCCTGATGTGGTGGTTCGAGGCGTCGCGTCGGCTGGCGCGCGCCCTGCGTTCGTCTCTGGGCAAATCTCCCGACGCGATTGTGTACGATCTGGGCAACCGCAAGGCGGCGGGGCTGGACTTCACCGCCGGCGACCTGGCGATTCTGTGGAATACCGGCGCGCAGGGTCTGGTCTTCGCCTTCGATGAGATCGACGGCGCCGAACTGATCGTCGATGAGCGCGTGGTGGCGCGCGCCCAGCGCGGCGAAACGCGCAAGGTGCTGAACGAAACCCACGCCCAGGCCGCGCACGTCACGCTGCGGCTGATGTTCGACGACGTGCAGACGCCGGAATTTGAACTCAATCTCTTTGGCGATCAGATCAGCCACAGCCCGGTTCACGCCCGCACCGCCGCCGAGGCCGTGCGGCTGGGACGCAAATGGCTGTCGCATATCGACGCGGTGATCAAGCGCACGCCGGAAGCCGCGCCCGCCGTGGCGGCGCGGCCTGCGGAGGCGGCGTCTGAAACGAAGGTCGCCGCCAGGGAGCCGCCTTCTCCCGCCGCCCCGCGTCCGCCATGGGAAGATGCTGACGACGCGGGTGAGGACGATTTTCGCAATTGAGTTTCGTCAATACGGAGAAGTCCGCTTAACCTGCGCGCAAAAACATGGTTAACTTCCTCCCGGTGTGAATTTCACAGGTGTCTGAAGCGTGCCGCCGTTCCTGCCTATTCTGATCATCCTGTCCGCCGCCGCTCTGGCCATACTGGTGGTGTTGTACCGCCTGTACGAATCGCGCGTCGAGCAGCCCAAGAAGCTGGAGGACGAACTGCGCGAAGGGCTTGGCGGCTTCAAGGCGGACGTGCAGGCGCTGGAGCCGGTGCGCAAGGCGGCGGCGGCCTCGTCCTGGGACGGCGACCGCGTGGTGATCGTGCGCAATTTCGGCAAGATTCCGCACAAGCCCTACGCCATGAGCGAACTGATGGGCATCGAAATCTTCGTCGATGACAAGGTGGTCGGGCGCGTGGTGCGCGGCGGGCCGACCAGGCTGCTCGACGATATCGCCCCCAGCGTTCACCGCGTCACCATGCGGCTGATGTTCGACGATCCGTCCGATCCCGACTTTGAGCTGGTGATCTGGGATCCCAATGACGCCATGACCGCGCGCGCCGAAGGGCCGCGCGCCGCGCTCAACACTGCGCGCAAATGGTTCTATCATGTCGAGGCGGTGCTGCGCCGCACCGCCAGCGGCGCGCGGCCCGCCAAACCGCCTGCGCCGACGCCGCCTTCCGCGCCGCATCCGCCGCGCCTTGAGCTTTCCGACGCGCCGACCCCGCCGAAGCCGGAAGGCGCCAAGCCTGAAGGAGATGTCCTCAACGCCCCCCTGATCCCGTATTTATGATCAGCGGCTTGGCGCGGTGGGGCGACGCATGTTAGGCAGGGTCAAGAAGTCACCCGGAGTCGTCTGAATGTGGATGCTTGCCCTGGCCTGCGCCTTCTTCCTGGCCATCCATCTGATGATCAGCGCCACCGCGCTGAAAGACCGGGTGATCGGCAGGATCGGCGGGACCGCCTACTATATCCTGTTCGCGCTCCTGTCGCTGGGCGGTCTGATCTGGATGGGAATCGCCTTCGGCATGGCGCTCGATGATTCGATGAACGTCGTATTGTGGAGTTCGGGGACGTTTCTGCGCGTCATCGGCATATTGGGGAATTTTCTTGCGTTTCTGCTGGTGGTGATCGGCTACACCTCGCCGTCGCCGACCAATATGGTGGCGCTGTGGCGCATGCCTGACCATCCGGTCACCGGGATTATCCGCATCACCCGCCATCCGGTGCTGGCCGGGATCGGCCTGTGGGCGCTGACCCATATGGTGTGCAACGGCAATCTGGCGGCGTGGATCTTCTTCGGCTCGCTGCTGGCCCTGTGCGCGCTGGGCGCCAACACCATCGACCGCAAGCGCGCGCTGCTGATGGGCGAGGTCTATGAGAAGATCAAGCGGCGCACCTCGATCGTGCCGTTCGTCGCGATGCTGGAAGGCCGCGTCGCTTTCGACGCCAAGGAGATCGGTATTGTGCGACCGCTGCTGGCCACGTCGATGTTCAGCGTTTTTCTCGTCCTGCACGAACTGATCTTCACTGTGCGCGCCATCTAGGCGAGGCGGATTTACGCATCTGCGATATATTTGCCGAAACGCGCGCCTCCGGGCCAGGCGGCGACGAATTTACCGTTGATCTTGTCACGGTAATTTGAACAAATGCGGCTAGGCTATGCGGATTGCTGTGGGTGGGCGCGCGTCAGACCATGAAGCTGAATGCTTTTACATTGCTGATGTTCTTTGTGGCGGTCGCTCTGGTCAGCGCCAGCCTGATCGGTCATTTCCGCGCCGTGCCTTATCTGAGCGACTATCAGTACTGGCTGATGACCGGCGGTTTCGGCGTGCTGGCCTTCGGCATGATCTTTAAAGGCCAGTCATCCTGAGACTTTTTGACTGTTGATGGAAAGAGGAACCACAGATTACGCAGATTTGCGCAGATTTTTCAGCGCTATGCGCTATCAGTTTCAGCTTCGCGATAGAATGGGCGCTGCGCGCAGACGTAAAAATCCTCACGAACAATCTGTGTCAATCTGCGTAATCTGTGGTTTCCTTACCTTATCCCGCACCATCGGGCGGCAGAAAAACCTATCCCCGCGTATCCGCCACATCCGCGTCGATGGCGAGCGCCAGGTCGAGCGCGCGCAGGGCTTCCTCGCCCGTACACAGCGGCGCTCTGCGTTCGCCGCGCACGGCGGACAAAAAGCGCGACACACTGGTCCCAAGCGGATCGCGCGCAATCTCGGCCTCGGCGAAGTCGGGATTGAGCTTGAACGGCGTGGTGTTCTCAAAGGTCCGGTTCAGGAAGTCGATCTTCACCTCGCCCTGCGGATAGACGATGCGCATGGTGCGTTCGCGCGTGTCGGCCATACGTGAGGCGCGGAAGATCGCCTTGACGCCATTGTCGAAATCGACATCGGCCAGCACCTCATCGGCGCCGGTCGCCCGATAGCCCTCCGCCTCGCTATAGCGCGCGCTGGCCGACAGGCCGCCCGGATGCGCGCCCGCCAGCGAAATCGCCAGGTCGAGATCGTGGATCATCAGGTCCAGCACCACCGAAACGTCAAGATTGCGCGTCGAGGCCGTCCCGTTGCGCACCGCCTCCAGCCGCAGCGGTCGTTCCGGCGCGCCATAAAGCCCGATGGCCTCGAACACGGCGCGCTCCTGATGACCGCAGGCCAGAACCAGCCCCTTGCCCGCCGCCATTTCAACCATCTGCGCGCCGTCGTCGCTGACGATGGCCAGAGGCTTTTCGGTATAGACATGCACGCCCGCCGCCAGCGCCTTCAAGGCGATATCGGCGTGGGCGAAGGCGGGCGCGGCGATGGTCACGGCGTCAAGCTGCGCGAGGAAGGCGTCCAGATCGTCGCCGCCAAAGGCTTTGACGCCGTGCTGCGCGGCCAGGGCCCGGGCGCGCGCCGTGTCGAGATCGTAGACGCCGACGAAGTCGAGATCGGGCAGTTGGCGATACTTGTTGGCGTGATAGCCGCCGAATACGCCTGCGCCCGCCACGCCGACCTTGAGAATCTTCGTCATCGTTCAAACTCCTGCCAATCGGGCCATCTGATTAGCAAGCTTCGTCGGGTGAGTTCAAAGCTTAAATTGTGCAAAGGCGAAGTCGGCGGCCATTATATCCTTTTGCGGCGCGGTCATTCGCGTTAAAAGCGCGGCCATCTTTCGCGCGCCTCGTACGCGCCCTTCCCCTGCAACGCCGGAGGTTTCCGTGGCATCCCGTCTGTTTGGCGCATACGTCGTGGTCGATTACAGCGCCGCCGAAGGCAAGAAGACCGGCGATTCGTCGATGTGGATCGGCGTGATGAAGCGCGACGTGCGCTTCCGCCTGTCCTATGAGGCGCACAATCCGGCGACGCGCGCTGCGGGCATGGGCGTGCTGCGCGAGGTGCTGGCTGACCTGCACAAGCGCGGCGACCGCGTTCTGTTGTGCGTCAACTTTCCGCTCGGATTCCCGCGCGGCGCAGCGCAGCGCCTAAATCTGAGCGGCGCGGCGTGGTCGGCTATGTGGGACTTCCTCGCCAAAAACATCGTTGATAAGGCCGACAACACGAATAACCGCTTTCAGGTCGCCGCCAAGATGAACAGGCTGATGACCGATCAGGCCTATCCGTTCTGGGGCTGTCCGAAATCGTCGGCGCAGAAATGGCTGGCCTCGGTCAAGCCCGAGTCTTACGGCGACTTCCCGGAATTTCGCCTGACCGAAGACGCCGTGCGCGCGCGTAAACTTCCGCTTGCGGCGCAGCCCAAGAGCCTGTGGCAGATGCACGGCGCGGGCGTGGCGGGCGGCACGGCCATGCTGGGGATCACGGCGTTGCGGACCCTGCGCAACGATCTGGGCGACGCCGCGAAAATCTGGCCGTTCGAGACAGGCTTTGGCGCGCTTGACGCCGAGGCGCTGGACGGGGTTGCGACCCTGATCGCCGAGGCGCATCCGCCGCTGTTTGGCGGCAAGCCCGAAACCGGCGAGGTCAGGGACGCCGCTCAGGTGCGCGCCGCCGCCACGGCTCTGGCCGAGATGGACGATAAGGGCGAACTGGCCGGCGCCTTCGCCGCGCCGAAGCTGGACGAGGCCGGGCTGGTCGCCGCAGCGACGGAGGAAGGCTGGATTTTGGGGGCATGATCCGGTCGCTGATCCTCTATGCGCTGGCCGCCCTGTGCGAAATCGCGGGCTGCTACAGCGCATGGATGGTCGTGCGACTGCATCGCTCGCCGCTGTGGCTGCTGCCCGGCGCGGCGTCGCTGTTCGTTTTCGCCGGTCTTCTGACGCTGATCGAGTCGAGCGCCGCCGGACGCGCTTACGCCGCCTATGGCGCCATCTATATCGCCGCCTCGATAAGCTGGCTGTGGCTGGTCGAAAAGCAGCGCCCCGACCTGTGGGACGCGGGCGGCCTCAGCCTGTGCCTGATCGGCGCGGCCATGATCCTGCTGCCGCACCGGGGCGCCTAACCGCCGTAGAACTGACCGCCGTTGATGTGGAGAATCTGGCCGGTCATATAGCCGCTCATGGTGTCGGACGCCAAGAACAGCACAGGTCCGACGCAGTCCTCCGGCGCGCCGAGGCGGCCCATCGGGATGCTGGCCTGCATGATCTTCATGCGTTCCGGCGGAGTCTGATCGTGGAAGGGCGTCTTGACCACGCCTGGCGCGATGGCGTTGACGCGGATGTGCTTTTTGGCGAGGTCGGTCGCCATATGGCGCGTGACATTGTGGATGAAGGCCTTGGCGCTGGCGTACATGCCGCTGCCGGGACCGCCGCCATTGACGCCCGCGATTGAGCCGAGATTGACGACCGCGCCACCGCCCGCCTGTTCCATATAGGGGACCGCCGCCAGGGTGGCGTTCAATACCGAGCGGACATTGAGGTTCATCACTTCGTCGAACAGGGCGTCCGTCCACTCCATCATCAGGGTGCGCGTCATCATCGCCCCGGCATTGTTGACCAGAATATCGAGCCCGCCCAACTTCGCCGCCGCCTCGGCGATCATAGGCGCGGCCTGCGACGGGTCGCCGAGGTCGGCCTGCGCCAGATGGACCTCGCCGCCCGAAGCGCGGATATCGGCGGCGACGGCTTCGGCCTCGTCCTTGCGGCTATTGTAGTGGATAGCGACCTTGGCGCCCGCGCGGGCGAAGCCCCTGGCGATGGCGGCGCCGATGCCGCTGGAGGCGCCGGTGACCAGCACGCGTTTAGTTTTCAGGTCGTCCAGCATCGCATCCTCCGAATTTAATTATCGTACTTATTAGATCGGCGCGCGCCGCTTATCCAGCCATAAAAAGCGCCCGGTCT
The DNA here is from genome assembly GCA_035565015.1 of Asticcacaulis sp. Taxonomy (GTDB): domain Bacteria; phylum Pseudomonadota; class Alphaproteobacteria; order Caulobacterales; family Caulobacteraceae; genus Asticcacaulis. Next base: position 12,367 of record DATMTF010000177.1, read on the forward strand.
GGAAGACGCCGGAGATCAGCGACGCCACGGCGATGGCCAGCACCAGTCCCGGCACGCCTAAACCCAGGGTCAGGCTGAACAGGAAGCCGAGCGGCAGCATGATCGCGCCGTAGGAGACATAGTGGATCACGGTCGGCGCCAATATGTCCTTGCGCGCGCGCAGGGCCTGAGCCGCCACGACCTGCAAACCGTCGGGGACGAAGAACAGGCAGGACAGCAACAGCCCCTCCTGCACCACCGGGATTAGTTGCTGATCGTGGGTGTAGAAGCGCGTCAGCACGCCGGAAAACAGCAGGACGCTCGCCACGACCAGGCACATGAACAGACCTGCCGAGATAAAGCTGACCCGACCGATCCGCGCCAGCCCTGCCCGATCACCGGCGCCGAAGGCCCGCCCGACCAGCACCGAACAGCCCGCCGACAGGCCCATCGGCACCATGAAGACCACGCTGGCGAAATTGAGCAGGATCGCCCAGCTTGCCGCTGCGTCCTCGCCGATATGGCCGGCGAAGACGGTCATGCCGCCAAAGGCCGCGACTTCGATGAAATATGCCGCGCCGGTGGCGTAGCCGATATGGCGCTGTTCAACGGCGGCGGCGTGATCGTCCGGCTGTTTGTCCGTTAGCCCATAGGGTTTGGCGGCGGGCAGCCAGACGACATAGAGCAACATGCCGATGGCCTGGGCCGTGCGCGCGATCAGGGTCGCCGTCGCCGCCCCCATCGCGCCGTGGAAACTGACGCCGAAAATATGCGCATGACCGGGGACCAGCACGAACAGCAGGACGATATTGAGCGCATTGGCCAGCAGGGTGGCGATCAGCACGTCGCGCGTCCGGCCCAGAGCTTCGAGGAACTGCGAGGCGACCGCGCCGCACAGGAAGACCGGCATGGAGGCGGCGAACAGGATCAGCGGCAGATGCGAGCCTTGCGCAATCTCCGGCTGGACCGTGGCGCGCAGAAACGGCGGGCCGATCAGCAGCAGCAGGGTCATGAAGCCGAGGCCGAGCATCAGCGCATAGCCGAGGCCGCGCTGGAACACCGCCCCGACGCGATGCTCGTCGCCGGAGCCGATAAAGTGCGCGGTCTTGACCTGCACGCCCATGAGCAGTCCCATGCAGGTCAGGCCGAACACCCAGTAGAGCGACTGCGCCTGCATCAGAAAGCCCAGCTCCGCCGTCGAGGTCTGGCCGACCACGATGG
>DATMTF010000178.1:0-32908 GCA_035565015.1 Asticcacaulis sp.
CGCCAGAGACGCGGTCAGAAACTGCTCGGCGTCAGGAGCTTTAAGCGCCTTGGCGAAGCCGTAGCCCTGCCCCAGACCGCAGCCCAGATCGTGCAGACGCCGCGCCAGAGCCATATCCTCGACCCCCTCCGCCACCACATCGAGACCGAGATCGTAACCAAGGCGCAGGATCGAACGCACGATCTTCTCCGACGATTCCTCGCGACTCAGGGTCGAGACGAACGAGCGGTCGATCTTGAGCGTGTCGAAAGGCAGTTTCGCCAGATAGCTGAGCGATGAAAAGCCGGTGCCGAAATCGTCGAGCGCAATCCCGGCGCCCGCGTCGCGCAGCGCCTCCAGCACCCGCGCCGAGGCGACCGGATCGCGCATAACGTCGCTTTCGGTCACTTCCAGCTTGAGCGCCTTGTTCGGCAGGTCATGTTCGCGGATCAGCCGCGACACGTCCTCGATCAGATGCAGGCGTTCGATTTCCGGCGCCGACAGGTTGACGCTGATGAAAAAATCGTCCGGCAGGCGATAGTCGCGGAACCAGCGCGCCATCAGGCGCACCGTCGTATTCATGATAATGGCGCCGAGATCGGTCATCATGCCCAGATCGCGCGTCGCGGTCAGGAAATGATCGGGCGGGATAATGCCGCGCTTCGGGTGCGCCCAGCGCGCCAGCGCCTCGAACCCGGCGATGACGCCCGTTTCGAGATTGACGATCGGCTGGTACCAGGCGTGGATCTCGCCGCTGACGAAGGCTTTGCGCAATTCCGCTTCCAGCGCCAGGCGCGTCAGCCCATCGCTTTCCAGATCGCGCTTATAGGCGGCGACTCCGCCCGCGCCTTTCGACTGGGCGGCGTCAACCGCCATTTCGGCGCGGCGCAGAAGCTCGCCGCTGTCCAGCGCCGCCTCGCCGCCCTCGACGGACACGGCGCCCATGGAAAAGGTCGGATGAATATCGAATCCGGCGACGTTCAAGGTCCGCTCCATCGCCTGTCGCATGCGCTCGGATACGCGCGGAAAGCCGCGATGCGTCAGGACGGCGAACTCATCCTCGCCCAGTCGCGCCAGCACCGTGTGATCAGCCGGAGGAAAGGCGTCGCGCAGGCGCTGACCCAGCATGGTCAGCACGCGGTCGGCGCGCTCATGACCCAGCGCCTCATTGAGCCTGCGGAACCGGTTGAGATCGCCGACGACAAGATCGAAATCGCCGGGAAGGCTTAGCGCGGTTTGCGCGGCCTTCAGAAAGCCCTGGCGGCTGTGCAGTCCCGTCAGCAGATCCGTGTGGACATCATGAAGATTGACGTCGGCGCCGCCGTCAAGCCGGACATCGCGGCTCAGATCGGTGAGCGTGCCCATGGCCAGGGCGCGACTCGTGCGCCGCCCCTTGAGATACAGACAGCGTTGATCCTTGAGACGCAGCAGGCATTGCACCTGGCCGACGCCCGCACCGTCTCCCGGCAGGTCGGCGGCGGTCAGAACGTCGAGCGTGTGCAGCGCCGCCTCTAGACGGTCGACCTCGCCCGCCTCCAGAAGGGGGGCCAGATCCTGCGGCGACAGGCGACCTTGCAGCGCGGTCAGGCCAAGCGCCGCGGCGTCGCCATGAAATTCAAACCGCCCCAGCGGCGCGTCATAAACCCAGATCAGACAATCGGCGGCGGCGGCGGCGGCCAGCAGGTCGCAGGCCTCCAGCTTTTCGCTTCCCAGCTTTGTCGTCGCCATCATCGCCTCATGCGTTATGTCAGGACGGACCGCCGCCAAAGCGGAGCGACGCCAGCCAAACAAACCATAATCCGCCATCAACTTACCCAAACGACATCATCAAGCAACAGGCTTGTCTTAACCTTAACAGGTTAATTTTGCTTGTGATCATCTGAATTTTATATTGCAGCGCACAGATAAATTTACGCCGCCAAAACCATGGATTTCGGCCCCAGGCAGGCGCTGGCGTACATGCCCTGCCCGACAACGCCTTCGCCCATGCGAACAAGATCGTCGCGTGTGACGCCGGCGATTTCAGCAGCCACCTCATCGAGACTCAGGATTCGCCCGAAGACCGACAGGTGGCTGGCGAACGTGCTGGCGCGGCTGGCGGCGTTTTCATGATTCAGGAATAGGGAGGTTTGAAACTGCGCCTTGGCGCGCGCCAGCTCGTCCTCGGACGGGTCGCGCGCCAATTGCGCCAGAACCTCCAGAATCAAAGCCTGCAACGCCGCGGCGTCGCCGGGCGCGCAACCGGCATAGACGCCGAACACGCCGCCGTCGCGGTAGGGCGTCGCCCACGAATCGACCGCATAGGCCAGACCTCGCTTTTCCCGCGCCTCCTGAAACAGACGCGACGCCATGCCGCCGCCGAGAATTTCACTGAACAGGCGCAAGGGGATAATATCGGCATCCATCCGCCCTACGCCTTGAAACGCCAGGGTCAGATTGGCCTGCTCGATCCGGCGTCGCTGGACCGCGCTCCCTGGCGCAAACCGCAGAACGTCAGGCGTCGAAAAACCGGCATGGGGCGCGACCGGATCGATAAGGCCCTTCGCCGCCTGCAACACCGCATCAGCGGTCACCCCGCCCGACACGCAGATCACAACGCGGTGCGGCGCGTAAAGCGTCTTCGCGAAAGCCCGCACCGCGTCCGGATGCGCCGGCTTCAGGCTGGCCTTGCTGCCCAGAATCGGGCGGCCCAAAGCCTGATCGGGGAACATCGCCCCCTGCAGCAGATCGAAGACATGATCGTCAGGCGCGTCATAGGCTTCGAGAATCTCCTGCTCGATGACCTTCTTCTCGCGTTGCAGTTCGTCCTTGTCGAGCGTCGGGCGGAACATCAGATCGGTAACGATTTCGAGCGCCAGCGGCAAGAGCTGGGTCAGCCCCCTGACCTCAAAGCGCGTATGCTCATAGCCGGTCGAGGCGTTGATACTGCCGCCCTCATGCTCGATGGCTTCGGCCAGGGCGCGCGCGTCGCGACCGCCGGCCCCCTTGAACACCATATGCTCCAGAAGGTGCGCCCAGCCCGACTGAGCCTCGGTTTCAAAACGCGCGCCGCCATAGATCAGCGCGTTCAGCGCAAAAGTGCGCAGACCGGGAACGGGATCGACCAGCAAACACAGGCCGTTGTCGAATCGAAAAAGGGTTTGCCCTTCCAGCAGGGAAGCGGTCATGCGGCGGTGGCGGCCTTGTTCTGTTGCGCCCGTTGATAAACGAAGCTGATAAAGACGCCGATCAGCGCCCATGCCAGCCCGAACCAGGTCAGGGCGTATTCAAAATGTCGATTGCGCAGCGGCGCCGTCAGCGGCCCCTGCATCATTTCCGACATATGAGCTTTTGACGCCTTGAGATCAAGCACGAGAAAATAATCGCCGCGCACAGGCGTCGCCATCGCCTGCCCCATTTCCTCTGCCGACCGCCAATACCAATCGCGATCCGCGGGGCGGTTGACCGGCGTGAAGGCGTTGCCCTTTTCAAAGGGGCGCAAACGTCCCACCGGCGTCAGGACCATATTCGGCAGGGGCGTTTTATCCGCCATGAAGCCCAGATCGGTCAGCATGGCGCCGTTTGGCAGGGGACATGCCGTCAGGACGCGGTAGCCCGGCGTTCCGTCCATTTCGGAGTGCATGTAAATCAGGCGATCACTACTGATCGGGCAATCCGGCAGTCGCGCCGAGCGCCAGTCCGGCTTCTTTTCGTTCAGAAGCTCCATAACCGGCACAGGCGGCATGGCTTCGCTGCGCGCCATATCGGCGATGAGCCCCTCTTTCCAGTGCAGCCGGTAAAGCTGCCAGACGCCAAGCCCGTTCAGCAGAACAAAACAGATGGCCACGCTGATCGCCATGCCGCGCGGCGCGGCGCGCGTCCAGTCAGACAGGCTGAGTCTCATATCAGTCCTTCACGCGGTGCCGCAGTTGCGACGCCACCATCAACGCCTTGAGCGGCTGCATCAGCGACAGGCTGACAATAATCGCGAAGGCGGGCCAGATCAGCAGGTGAGTTATAACCGGCCAGTTCGGGAACATGAAAAACGTGATCAACAGACCGGCGCAGGCCAGAAATCCGGCGATCAGAATGACGAAAACGACGGGGCCGTCGCCAGCCTCCGCCGCCTTGAAATTCGCGCCGCAGACCGAACAGGCGTCCGCAACCTTGAGCCACGACCGGAATAGTTTTCCTTTGCCGCAGACCGGACACTTGCCGAGCGCGGCCGCCGCGAATTTAACCTCGACAACCGCGTTCGGACTGTCGGCCATCAGTGCGCGCCGCCAAAGATCACATAGATAAAGGCGAACAGGAACAGCCAGACCACATCGACGAAGTGCCAGTACCAGGCCGCCGCTTCGAAGCCGAAATGTTTCTTCGGCGTCATGTCGCCAGCCAGCAGACGAATCAGGCAGACGATCAGAAAGATGGTGCCGATAATGACGTGGAAGCCGTGGAAGCCGGTCGCCATGAAGAAGCTGGAGCCGTAAAGGCCGGCATTGCCCGCCTCTTCTGAAAAGAACAGGTGTTCGCGGATGATTTCGCTGTATTCGGTCGCCTGCACGGCGGTGAAGCACAGCCCCAGCAGAATGGTCAGCAGCAGCCCCCATTTGGCGCCGTTGCGGTCGCCCTGTTGCAAAGCATGGTGCGCCCAGGTCACTGTCGTGCCGGAGGTCAGCAGCAATAAGGTGTTGACCAGCGGCAACTGCCATGGATCGAGCGTCTCGACGCCCTTGGGCGGCCAGGTCGACCAGGCGGTCTTGACCTCGTCGATCGCCTCGGCGGCGCCGGAGCGATGACCGTGGAACAAAGCCATCTCAAAGAAGATCCAGAACCAGGCGACGAAGAACATCACTTCGGAGGCGATGAACATGATCATGCCGTAGCGCAGGCCAAGTTGCACAACCGGCGTGTGATCGCCCTTATGGCTTTCCTTGATGACGTCGCGCCACCAGAACACCATGGTCAGAAGGATGCCGACGACGCCGACGGCGAGCAGCCACCATGTTCCCTTCGGCTCGCCGAACAGGCCGCGCAGGCCCATGACCAGGCCAAACGCCCAGCAGACCGCCGAAGCCGACCCCATCAGGGGCCAGGGGCTGGGATTGATGATGTGATAATCGTGTTTAACGCCTTGATGGGCCATCCTTGAGTCCACTCACTGTCTGGGCCGCTCTTGATTCGCGGCTGATTATCAATATTGGGCAGAACCGATAACGGATTTATGCCAAGTTTTTGTACGCAGCACAATGCGAACGCTGTTCCGTTCGCGGTGTTTTTCAACCCTATTTCGCCTTGTCGAGTTGGAAGAAGGTGTAGGACAGGGTCACATCCGGCACATCCTTGGTGTCGCTGTCCTTCATAAGTCTGGGATCGAGGAAATAGACCACAGGAAACTGCTTGGTTTCGCCCGGCTGCAGGGTCTGATCGGTGAAGCAGAAGCATTGCAGCTTCAGGAAATAGTCGTGCATGGTGTCGGGCAGGACATTATAGGTCGCGCGCCCGGTGATCGGCGTCTTGGCGTTGTTGGTGACGGTGAAATAGGCCATCGCCGTCTTACCGACGCGTACGTCCTGATAGGGCTGGTCCGCCTTGAAGGTCCAGGGGATCGCGCTGGTGTTCGAGTCGAAATGCACGCGAATCACCTTGTTCACGACAGTTTTCGGCGCTTCCTTGGCTCGGTTCTGCGCGCCGGTCTGTATGGCGAGCGGACAGAAAAGGCGATAAAGCGGCGGCGCCGCCGCGACTGCGCCGCACATAAACAAAAACGCTCCGACCAGAATCAGAACCAGCTTGGCGTTGCTGCGTTTTTGCGCCGCCATGGTCTTTACGACTCCGCCGATGCGGAAGCCGCGATGTCGCCTTTATCGTGCTTGAGTCCCTGCGCCATGCGCGACATCGACACAAAGAAGACGATGATGACGAAGGCCGCCAGCGCCAGGCCAATAAACAGATTGCGCTGTTTCTGCGCCTTGAGATAGGCCTGCTTGTCCTCCGGAGAAGCTTCGGTCATGAGAAAAGCCCCTTGATCGCATGTTCGGCCAGCAAGGTGGCGAACAGCAAGGTCAGATACAGTATCGAAAACGCGAACAGATTGCGGGCGGCCAGGGCTTCCTTTTTAACGTCATAAAGCCCGGCCTCGCCACCTTCGGGATGGTCGCCCGCCCGCGACAAAAAGACGCGGACGGCCAGATAGATGAAGATCGCGCCGCCCAGCACTGAGACAACCGCATACGCGATTCCTCCCGTGCCGAACGCAATCGGCAAACAGGCCACGGGGGCCATGACCAGCGAATAGAGCAGGATTTGCAGCCGCGTCGATCTGGCGCCCCTGACCACCGGCATCATGGGGATGCCCGCATTGGCGTAGTCTTCCGTCGTGTAAAGCGTCAGCGCCCAGCTATGCGGCGGCGTCCATAGAAATATGATCGCGAACAGCACCCAGGCTTCGAGCGGCGCATGCCCGGTCGCCGCCGCCCAGCCGATCACGGGCGGAAAGGCGCCCGCCGCGCCGCCGATGACGATATTCTGCGGCGTGCGGCGCTTCAGGATCAGGGTGTAGAAGACAACATAATAGATAATGGTCACGGCCAGCAGCGCCGCCGCCAGCCCATTCGGAAAGGCCAGCCACATCACCGCCACCGACAGGAAGGCCAGCACGCCGCCGAAGGCGAAGGCGTCGTTGCGGCTGACCCGTCCCGCCGCCACGGGCCGCATTCGCGTGCGACGCATCAGGGCGTCGGTCTTGCCTTCGATCGCCATATTGAGCGCGCCCGCCGCCCCGGCGCCGAGCGCAATGCACAAAATGGCGACAAAGGCCAGGAAGGGCGAAATACCCCCGCCGTCTGGTTGAGGCGCGACCACCAGCCCGGTCAGAGCGGTGAAGACCACCAGCGACATGACGCGCGGCTTCAACAGGTCGAAATAGTCGCGCGGCGTCCCGCGCGACGCCTTGGCGGCGTAGGCGGCCTCAAGCCCGGCCTTGAGTTCGGCCTGGGTCATGCCGCCCTGAGCGGCGGTCTTGTCGGTTTTGGAAGATGTGCGGGTCAAATCAGATCTTTGAAAAAGCAAAGGGGGTGAAGATCATACAACCTTCACCCCCGCGCGTCTGCGTCAGGTCGCGCAGATTTTAGTGATGCTCTTCCTCTTCTTCAAGCACCGGCAGTTCGGAGAACTGGTGATAGGGCGGCGGAGAGGACAGGGTCCATTCCAGCGTCGTGGCGCCCTCGCCCCACGGATTGGCCTCGCCCTTGCGGCGCACGATCAGGGCCTCGGCGAACATGACCAGGAAGACCAGCACGCCGACAGCGGTAATTGCGTAACCGATAGAGGAAATGTGGTTCCAGAAGGTGAAGCCTTCGGGATAGTCGATATAACGGCGCGGCATGCCTTGCAGGCCCAGGAAGTGCTGCGGAAAGAAGATCAGGTTCACGCCGACGAACATGATCCAGAAATGCAGGCCGCCGAGGAAGCCGTTGTACTTCACGCCGTACATCTTCTCGAACCAGTAGTAGAAGCCGGCGAAGATCGAGAACACCGCGCCCAGCGACAGCACGTAGTGGAAGTGGGCGACGACGTAATAGGTGTCCTGCAGGCTGTAATCGACGCCCGCATTCGACAGCACAACGCCGGTGACGCCGCCGACCGTGAACAGGAAGATGAAACCGACCGCCCACAGCATGGGCACCTTGAACTCGATTGAGCCGCCCCACATGGTCGCGATCCACGAGAAGACCTTAACCCCCGTCGGAACGGCGATGACCATGGTGGCCAGCACGAAATAGGCGCGCAGATCGAACGACAGGCCGACCGTGTACATATGATGCGCCCAGACAATGAAGCCGACGAAGCCGATGGCCACCATGGCGTACGCCATGGCCAGATAGCCGAAGACCGGCTTTTTCGAGAAGGTCGAGACGATGTGCGAGATGATGCCGAAGCCCGGCAGGATGAGGATATAGACCTCCGGGTGGCCGAAGAACCAGAACAGATGCTGGAACATGACCGGGTCGCCGCCCCCCGACGGATCGAAGAAGTGGGTGTGGAACTCGCGGTCGGTCAAGAGCATGGTGATGGCGCCCGCCAGCACCGGCAGCGACAAAAGCAGCAGGAAGGCGGTGACCAGCACCGACCAGGCGAACAGAGGCATGCGGTGCAGGGTCATGCCCGGCGCGCGCATATTGAAGATGGTGGTGATGAAGTTGATCGCGCCCAGGATCGACGAGGCGCCGGCCAGGTGGAAGGACAGAATGACCAGATCCATCGCCGGTCCCGGCGAGCCGACCGTGCTCGACATCGGCGGATACATGGTCCAGCCGCCGGCGAAGCCGTTTTGTCCCGCGCCCGGACCGGACTGGGTGAAGATCGAGGTGCAAAGCACGATGAAGGAGGCGACCAGCAGCCAGAACGAGATGTTGTTCAGACGCGGGAAAGCCATGTCGGGCGAGCCGATCATGATCGGCACGAACCAGTTGCCGAAACCGCCGATCATGGCGGGCATGACCATGAAGAAGATCATGATGACGGCGTGCGCGGTGACGACCGAATTATAGGCGTGCTTGGCGTTGTCGGGATTGTCGAGATTGAACAGGCCGATGGAGTCGAGCAGCGAGCCGTGCGCGAACACCTGCAGGCCCGGCTCGGCCAGCTCCCAGCGGATCAGGCCCGAAAAGGCGCCGCCGATAAGACCGGCCATGATAGCGAACAGCAGATAGAGGGTGCCGATATCCTTGTGGTTGGTGGTGAAAACCCAACGCGCGAGGAAACCGGGCTTATGGTCGTGATCATCATGATGATCATGCGTTACAGCAGGGGACGACATGGTTGTTTCTCTCTGTACTGTTCTTATTTCGAGGCTTCGGTCGAGGCCGTGGCGCCGGAAGACGAGGCCGAATCGGAAGCGGCGGCGGATGCGCTGGATACGGCGGCGGCGGACGCGGCGGCGGCCTGAGACGCGGCGGCGCTGGCGGCGGCGTCAGCGGCGATCATCGCCTTGGTCTTGCCGCCCTGGCTGACGATGTATTTGTCGAAGTCTTGCTGCGAAACGACCTTGACCTCGATGGGCATGAAGGCGTGGTCCTTGCCGCACAGTTCCGAACACTGGCCGTAATAGGTGCCGATCCTGGTGGCCTTGAACCAGGTGTTGTTCAGACGGCCCGGAATGGCGTCCATCTTGAAACCGAACGCAGGAACGGTAAAGGAATGGATCACGTCGGCGCCGGTCACCTCGACATGCACGACCTTATTGACCGGCACGACCAGCGGATTGTCGACCTCAAGCAGGTACGGAATGTGTTTGGCGTGGGCGGTCTTGATGTCCTTGGCGTCGTCCAGCAGACGCGATTCGACGTCCTCGACGCCCTGTTCCGGATAGTCATACGTCCAGAACCATTGATTGCCCGTAGCCTTCACCACCACGTCGGGCGAAGGCATATTGTTGTAGTCGCGCAGCAGGCTGAGCGAATAGACGGCGATCACGACCAGAATGGCGACCGGCACAGCCGTCCAGATGATCTCGATGACGGTATTATGCGAAAAGCGCGCCGGAACCGGATTGGCCCGCTTATTGTAGCGGATCATGATCCAGATCAGCAGACCCAGAACCAGCAGGCAGATAAAGGTGATGATCGGGAACAGGAGATGGTTGTAAAAATTTTCCGTCTCGACCTTGAGATCGGTCGCCGCCGGTTGCCATCCCATCGCCTTGTCGGTGGGCTGCCCCATCAAATCCTCAGCGAACGCCTGCGCCGAAATAGCTGCGACCACGCTTGCCGTGGCCAGAGCGCCTGCAGCGGTCGTGAATAGCCTTCTGATGCCCATTCGCAAAAACCCTCGCTTCGTTGACCGAATGGCGCCATCGCCCCCTGCGGCCTTATTATTACTGTATTGCTTGGCGGCCCCTGTCGCCATGCGCAAGGCGCATTGACCGGGACACTATGTCCTACCCTAGGCCTCAACCCATAATGCCTTCGCCGCAAAATGCAAAGGACAAAAACGCCGGTATTTAGCGGCAGGTAAGGCTGTCGCCGCAAGCGTGCGCAACAGCTTGGGAAGGCCGCCTTCCAAGCAGGCGCGCGACGATGCGGTTTATTGTCGCAGGCGCCCACGGACGATTCGCGACGGGATGAATTTCGATTCGGCTATGGCTATCGCCGTCCGCACGGCCTACATAAAGACTTCCCCTGTTCGTCTTACGATAAAACGCCATGCCTGACGCCTCTCATCCCGCCGCCAACGCCTCGCCTTCCGACTGGGGCGATTTCGACCTCCATGCCGCGCAAGGCGTGTTGGATAACGCATTGAGCGGCGCCGACGACGGCGAAATCTATCTGGAGCGCCGCGAATCGGAATCGCTCCTTTTCGATGACGGGCGTCTGAAATCCTCGGCTTACAACGCCGATCAGGGCTTTGGCCTGCGCGTGGTGGCGGGTGAGACGGTCGGCTTCGCTAATTCCGCCGATATGGCGGTTGCGGCTGTGCAGCGCGCTGCGGAGGCCGCCGTGCTGGCCAAGAGCGGAAAAAGCGTCTCGGCCACGGTCAGCGACAACCCGGCGCGCAGCAATCACAGCTATTACCAGCCGCGCGATCCTGTCGGCGAGATGGCCTTTTCCGACAAGATCGCGCTGTTGCAGGCCATGGATCAGTATGCGCGCGACCTGCATCCGGGCGTGGTGCAGGTTTCGGCCTCGCTGGCCGCCGACCGCCGCTTCGTCACGATCTTACGCGCTGGCGGCGAAATGTATCACGACGACCGTCCGCTGGTTCGGCTGAATGTCTCGGTTTCGGTCGAGAAGAATGGACGTCGCGAAACCGCCTCCTCTGGCGGCGGCGGGCGTATTTCCTGGCTCGACATCACGGCTCCTGAAAAATGGCGGGCGCAGGTCGATGAGGCGTTGCGTCAGGCCCTGGTCAATCTGGACTCCGTTGCGGCGCCCGCAGGCGAGATGGATGTGGTGCTGGGCCCCGGCTGGCCGGGCGTGCTGCTGCACGAGGCGGTCGGGCACGGCCTCGAAGGCGACTTCAACCGCAAGGGAACCTCCGCCTTTTCCGGCAAGATGGGACAACAGGTCGCCGCGAAAGGCGTCACAATCGTCGATGACGGGACGGTGCCGGACGCGCGCGGCTCGCTCAATATTGACGACGAAGGCACGGCGACCTCCTGCACGACCCTGATCGAGGACGGCGTGCTGGTCGGCTACATGCACGACCGGCTATCGGCGCGGCAGATGGGCGCCAGGGCGACCGGCAATGGTCGGCGCCAGTCCTATGCGCACCAACCCCTGCCCCGCATGACCAACACCTTCATGCGCGGCGGCTCCGACAAACTGGCCGACATGATCGCCAATACGAAGCGCGGTCTGTACGCCGTCAATTTCGGCGGCGGCCAGGTCGACATCACCAACGGCAAGTTCGTCTTCCAATGCACCGAAGCCTACCTGATCGAAGATGGCCGGATCGGCAAGGCGGTCAAGGGCGCCAGCCTGATCGGCGACGGCCCGGCCGCCATGCGTCAGGTCGATATGATCGGCGACGACTTCCGCTTCGATCCCGGCGTCGGCACCTGCGGCAAGGCGGGCCAGAGCGTGCCTGTCGGCATCGGTCAGCCCTCCTTGCGCATTCGTGGCCTGACTGTCGGCGGAACCGGCTGATCAGGTTAAATATTTGTCATTAAGACTTCGGCAAGCAGCGCTGCATCGCTGCTTAATGTCTTGATTTATGATGAAATTTTGTTCTGTATTGCGATCGCGAAATGATTTCGCCTGAAATCGTTACAGCCATTTAACTTGTCCCAAGGCGGCGCGCGCCTACTGCTGACCTCGCATTTCACTACGATTTTCCGGGGACATTTATCGTCATGCGCCATCGCCTGCGCCTTCTCGCCGCCACCGCTGTTATAAGTCTGACCACCTGGGTCGCCGGCCTGCCTGCATATGCAGATGACGACGCCGCCGCAGCCACGACCGTCAGCAGCAGCAACGGCGGCCAGGTCGTCAGCTACAAGCCTGCCTATTTTACACAATATCAGGTCGCCACCGCCTTCGACATGGTGCTGCATGTGCCGGGCTTCGTCTTTGACGGCGGCGAAAGCGCGCGCGGCTTTTCCGGCACAGCCGGCAATGTCGTGATCGACGGTCAGCGCCCGACCACCAAGGCCGATCTCGGCAACACCCTGTCCAATATCAACGCCGATCAGGTCGATCATCTGGAACTGATCACCGGCGGCTCGCCCGGCATGGACATGCACGGCCACCGTCAGATCGTCAATATCGTGCGCAAAAAGGACGCCAAACCGAACTTTTCCATCCTCGGCATCTATCGCAATATGGATGGTCGAACCAATGCCGGGGTGCTTCTGTTCACCTTCAACGCCAATCGCGGTGGTCGCAGCACCGACGTCACGGCGGATATTTTCAACTTTTTCGACAACGGCGTCCAGAACGCCCGCCGCGTCACCATTGACGCCAGCGGCGCAACGCCGATGGCGATTTACGAACATGCGGGCGGAACCGGCATCGAATCGCAAGCCTCGCATTCCGAACCTCTGTTCGGCGGCAAGATCACCTTCAACGGCACGTACAATCCCAGCATCTACCGCCAGACCGCCGATTATGTTCAGGACGACGACATCGGACATGAGCATTATATCGAAAAGGACATGCCCAGCGAACTGGGCGGGCAGTACGAGCGCAAGTTCGGCCACGGTCTTGATCTGAACCTGAACCTGCTGCGCCGTTATGAGCGCGACAACATCATCGACGCCTATGTCGATTCCGGCGGCGCTTCCGATTACCTGGCGCTCAGCCGCAGCCGCGAGAATATCCTCAATGGCCGTCTGGGCTGGGAGAAAAGCGACCGCCTGAGCTTCGCCATCGGCGCCGAGAGCGCCTACAACCGGCTCGATCGCGCCACGACGATCGCGCTGGACACCGGCGCGTTCGACGACGATGTGCGCGTTGAGGAAAACCGCACGGAGTCCTTCGTCTCCAGCAGTTGGAAAGCGACGCGCAAGCTGAGTTTTGAAGGCGAGATCCGGGTCGAGACCTCGACCATCTCCGTCCCCGCCGCCAATCGCTCCGACTCCTTCGTCTATGTCAAACCGCGCTTTCAAGCGGTCTACGCCCTGAGCGACAAGACCAAGCTGAGCTGGAAGACGATCCGGCAGGTCGATCAGCTCAGCTTCAGCAGCTTCGCCAATTCCGTTCAGTTGCAGACCAGCCACGTCACGCTCGGCAACACCGCTCTGGTTCCGCAGAAAGACTGGCTGAACACCTTGATTCTGGAACATAGTTTCTGGGACAAGGGCGCGGTCAGCCTCGCCTACGAGCACTATGATTACGAGGATACATCCGACTTTATCGCGGTGTTCGACGGCGCCGACATTTATACCGCCAGCGGCAATATCGGCAAGGCTCAGTCCGACGTGCTGCATCTGAAACTGGACACGCCGCTCGATAAGCTGTTCGTGCCGCACGGCTCGCTCAGTCTGGAATATTATTACCGCAATACGCGCGTTAAGGATCCGATCACCGGCGACGAACGCCATATTTCCGGCATTGAACCCCACATCTATTCCGCCAGCTTCAGCCAGGAATTTCCAAAATCTCACACCAGTTGGGGCGTCGACCTTGAGAGCAATAACAAGGACCGCAACTATCTGGCTAACGAGATCGACGACTCCTTCTTCAATCCCTGGAGCCAGGTCTGGCTCCAGTATGTGACGCCCAAAAAGGTCACGTTCAAAATCGCGGTCAAAAACCCGCTGGCCCTGCGCTACACGCAGGACCGCTGGGTCTATTCCGGGCTGCGGGGATCATCACCGCTCGCCTATATGCAGCATACGACCTCGAAAGTCCCTCCTATGGTGGAAATCCGTCTGAAAAAGGACTTCTGAGGTTCGTCTCAAGCATTCTGCCCGCTGCCCGCCGCCTCTGGCGCGGAGTCGTTGGCGCCGAAGGACCAGCCCTTGATCAGGAAGCTGAGACCGAACAGCGCTGCGCCGAAAATGATGACCGCAACGCCGATCATATTGAACACCGACAGTGAGGCGCGCAGACTTTCCGCCGGATCTACGACGTGGCCGCCAATGGTCAGGGCGCTCATGCTTTTGGTGATCAGTCCGCCGAAATACTGCGCCCAGGCCGTGCCGACGAACCACAGCGCCATCATGGTCGAGACGGTCATGGCGGGCGACAGCTTGGTCTGCTGCGACAGGCCGACCGGCGACACGGTCATTTCGCCGATGGTCGTCATCAGATAGTTGAGCACCAGGAAGATCAGCGGCAACTGGAAGGCGGCATTGGCCATCGGCCCGGCCCAGACCAGCACAAGGAAGCCGAGGCCGGTGCTGACAATGCCGAAGGCGAACTTCTTGACCGGGTCGGGATCCTTGCCGCGCTTGCCGAGGAAGGCGAACAGCGCGGCGAAGATCGGCGCCAGGATCAGAATCCAGCCGGTATTAATGGTCTGGGTCTGCGCCGCCGTATAGGTCATGTCGATCCACACGTGGCCCGTCGGCAGGGCGCCGAGCGCCGCAAGCTGATCCTGCGACGCGAAGACGATCTCGCGTCCGAAGGCATGCCAGATCACCGGCGCCTTGAGCAGATTCAGATCGACATTGCGATCCGCGAACAGAGCCAGGGCGGAGCCCGCCAGTTCCTCCAGTGTGAAAAAGACGATCGACGCGAAGCTTAAGATCAGCGCCAGTCCCGTGCGAAAACTCTCGACGCGGGTGAACTTCGTCATCATGTGCCAGACGATGTAGCCGAGCATGGCGATCGACATCAGCAGCAGGGTGTAAAACACGACCGTGTTCTTTTGCACGAGGACATAGATGACCCCGACGCCGATCAGGCTGACGAGATAGATCAGCCAGTCCTTGCGCACCACGCCGCCGACGCGCGTGGACAGGGCCTCAGGATCAGGCGCCTCGCCCTTGCCCATCAGCCACGACTTGCCAAGCAGGAAGCCGACGAGGCCCAGCGCCATGCCGACGCCTGCTGCGCCGAAACCCGCCCACCAGCCGACCGTCTCGCCCAGATAGCCGCAGATGATCGCCGCCCAGAACGAGCCGAGATTGATGCCGAAATAGTAGAGTTGAAAACCGGAATCGCGGCGCGGGTCACGGTCGGGATAGAGCTGGCCGACAATGGTGGAGACATTCGGCTTGAGATAGCCGACGCCAAGAATGATCAAGGCCACCGACAGGAAGAAGGCGTCTTCGGCCCACGGCGTCACGACATGGCGCTCAAGCTTATAGTCTCCGGCGGGCAGAACCTGCGGCAGGGCCGCTCCGTCCGGCAGGCCGGTAATGGCGAGGTTTTCCTGCGCGTCGGCGCTGTAGGCATAGAGGTGATCGCCGACCTTGAGTTTGGGCGCATCCATGCCCTGACGCGCGAATTCGTAGGTCTGACCGTGATAGATCAGGGTTTGCTGCGCGGGCTTACCCTCGAACGCCATGCCGAAATGGCCCAGCACCAGCAGGACTGCGCCGAAAATCGCGGCGCGGCGCGTGCCCAGCCACCGGTCGGCCACCAGACCGCCGACCAGCGGGATCAGGTAGATCAGCGTCATGTAAGAGGCGTATTGCGCGCTGGCGTGGCTGTCGCTGAACAGGAACTGCTTGGTCAGGTAATAGATCAGCAGGCCGCGCATGCCGTAAAAGGAAAAGCGCTCCCACATCTCGATAAAGAAGCAGGCGATCAGTCCCTTGGGGTGATGGCGCATCTGCAAAAAAACCGGAATGGCCGTGCAGACCGTGATGATAATACCGGCGATAAAAACGAGATTGAGCATATGGCCTCAGGGCATGGCGTCATCCATCGTCACGGACGATGGTTGCGCTTTTAACGACATGCCTTTGGTGTGGCAGGTCTTTCCCGGTTTGACAAGCCCGCGACCTAGTAGGCTTCCTCGGCGTAGAGATGGCGCAGATCGCCCTGCCAGCGCCCGTGATAGAGCGCAAGCAGGCGTTCGGCGGGCGTCACGCCGCTGTCGGCAATCTCGAACAGTTCCGACAGATAGCCGGTCTCATCGACCATGCCGCCGGACAGGCGGTTGCGGTTTTTCAGGCCCAGTCTGGCGATGGCCAGCATGTCGAGCGCCCAGTCGCGCACCGGACGCCCGGCGATCTCTCCCTTAAGCCCGGTCTTCGCCGCCATACCGCGAAGGGTGTCGTGATCGGATTTCGACCAGTCCTTGACCAGCTCCCACGCCTGATCGAGCGCGACGGAATCGTATAACAGCCCGCCCCACAGCGCCGGCAGGGCGCATAAGCGGCTCCACGGCCCGCCGTCAGCGCCGCGCATTTCGAGATACTTCTTGAGGCGCACTTCGGGGAACAGGGTCGTCAGATGATCCGCCCAGTCATCCATAGTCGGCAACTGGCCCGGCAGCGCGGGTAGTTCCCCCTTGAGAAACGCTTTGAAGTTCTGACCAGAAGCATCGATATAACCGGCATTTTCCGGCACATCGCGCTTGACGAAGTACATAGGGACATTCAGCGCGTAACGCGCATAGGCCTCATAGCCAAAGCCTTCGTCAAACACGAACCCCAGCATGCCGGTCCGATCCGGGTCGGTGTCGGTCCAGACATTGGCGCGCGCAGACAGAAAGCCGTTCGGCTTGCCTTCGGTGAATGGCGAATTGGCGAACAGGGCCGTCGCCAGCGGTTGCAGGGCCAGCGAGACGCGGAACTTCTTCACCATATCGGCTTCGGACTCGTAGTCGAGATTGGCCTGCACCGTGCAGGTGCGCAACATCATGTCGAGGCCCAGCCGACCTTTTTTCGGCATATAGGCGCGCATGATATTGTAGCGCCCCTTGGGCATGACCGGCGTTTCTTCGCGCGACCACAGCGGCGAAAAGCCCAGGCCGATAAAGCCCAGCCCAAGTTCCGACGCCACGGTCTTGACCTCTTCGAGATGCTGGCCGGTTTCGGAACAGATGTCATGGATCGTCGCCAGCGGCGCGCCGGACAGCTCGAACTGCCCGCCCGGCTCCAGCGTCACCGAGGCCCCGTTGCGCGTCAGGGCGATCAGCTTGTCCTGCTCGTAATAGCCCTGCCAGCCAAAGCGCATCAGCCCCTTGAGCATGGCTTCGATGCCATCGGGACCGGCATATTCAGGGCGGCGCAGATCGCTGAGACGGAAGGCGAATTTTTCATGCTCGGCGCCGATGCGCCAGTCTTCGCGCGGCTTTTCCCCGCTGGCGAAATAGCTGACGAGATCGTCCATCGTGCGGACCGGCTTCGCCTCGGTTACGACCGCCATGCGCCCCTGCTCTTTCCTGTTCAACCCGTTGATGCGTCGCCTATATGGGCGGCGCTTGGCGCTCTGGCAAGCCGAAGCGCAATTTATATCATCGTCGGTTACATTAACGCCAGTCGCCGACCGTCGCCTGACACAGGGTCAGGGCCGCGATCGCCGCCGTATCGGCGCGCAGGATGCGCGGCCCCAGATTGACAGGACGCACATTCGGCAGGCTGCGCAGGATACGGCGCTCCGTCTCGTCAAAGCCGCCTTCCGGCCCGATCAGGACTGTTATCGGCCCGGTCACATCCCTCAGGGCCTGCAACAGAGGCGGCGTGGCGCGGGCATGTTCTTCATGCGTCGAGTCTTCGTCGCCGAAGATAAGCGCGCCCGCACCCGGCTGCGCCAACCATGCGTCCAGTTTCAGCGGCGGCAGGATGTCCGGAACGTCCAGCCGTTCGGTCTGCTCGGCGGCCTCACGCGCAATGGCGGTCAGCCGCTCGATGCGGGTGTGATCGGCATTGCTGCGACGTGTGATCAACAGTTGAATCCGCGCCACGCCCAACTCGGTCGCCTTTTCGATAATGTATTCCAGCGCCGCACGTTTGATTAACGCCACAGCCAGGGTCAGATCGCCAGGCGCCGTTTGTTCGCGAGTACGCTCGACCAGTTCCAGCATTACAGCCTTCTTGCCGGCTTCGGCGATCCGTGCGCGCCACTCGCCGTCCCGGCCATTGAACACAGACAGTTCATCGCCGACGACGCGGCGCATGACGCTCACCAGATAGCGCCCCTGATCGGGATGGAGCGCCAGTCTTAGACCGGGCGCAAAGACAGGTGTGGTTTCAGCAATATACAGTCGGATCATGGCCAAGGTTTAAGCCCATGCTCCTCCGCGCTCAAGGCGGTTTTGCTTAGTCACGCCACCGGACTATGGTAAAGGCGGTTGGGGGGATATCATGCCGCAACTCATACTCAGCCACATCGATCTGATTCGCCTTATCGGCGGTCTGCTGGCGCTCTTCCTCGGCGGCGAGGCCCTGATCCGTGGGGCGACGGCTCTGGCCGACAAGCTGGGCGTCCCCAAACTGGTTATCGGCGTCACCATTATCGGTTTCGGCACCTCGCTGCCGGAACTGCTCGTCGCCTTGCAGGCTGGCAGTCAGGGCGCGCCCGACATCGCGCTCGGCAATATTATCGGCTCCAACATCGCCAACCTGTTGCTGATCCTCACCATGGGCGCGCTGATCCTGCCGGTGGTCAGTACAGCCCGAAACCTGCGCCGTGACGCGCTGGTTATGCTGTTGGCGACGGGCGGCCTGATCTGGTGCGCCTGGCGTGGTCAGGTAACGCGTCTGGATGGCGAAATCCTGACCGGCGCGCTGGCCCTCTATCTGCTGATCGTGTTGATGGGCGCCTCAAGGGCGAAAATCGTCGAGGCCGCGCCGATCGCGTCCCTGCCGATCCCGCGCGCCCTGCTCTATCTGCTGGCGGGCATGGCGGGGTTGATCCTTGGCGCCGATCAGCTCGTGATTGGCGCTTCACATCTGGCGCGCCATCTCGGCGTGTCAGAGGCCGTCATAGGATTGACCGTCGTCGCGCTCGGCACCTCGCTGCCGGAACTCACCGTATCGGTGATCAGCGCCCTGCGCCGTCAGAACGAGGTGGCGCTGGGCAATGTCATCGGCTCCAATATTTTCAATATCCTCGGCATATTGGGCATCGCCGCCTGGGTGCGCCCGATGGCGGTGTCGCCGCACTTTCTGCGCCTCGACCTGCCCTTGCTGGCCGGAGCGTCGCTGGTGGTCGTCGCGCTCGTGCTGCGTGGCAGGCCGTTGGGACGTATCTTCGCGCTGGTCGGGCTTGTCACATACGCTCTTTATTGCGCCTGGATAATGCTCGGCGCTGAAGCCATAAAGTCGCAGATCGCCGCCCTCATCGCAAATGTGCGACCATAAAGGCGTCCACAGCGTCCGTATAAGCGCCAGGCAGGCCCAGGTCGTGGTCGATCTGCATGTGCGTCAGCTCTTGCGGGACCACAGGCGCATCCTGACCTATCGCCTGAAGTTTGGCCGCGAAGGCTTTTGACTGCCCGCAGGAATCGTCTGGCCGCTTCAGTGAGCAGACAAGTTGCATAGGCACGGCGTCAGGCTTGAGTTGCGCGGCTGGCGAGACGTTGGCCCAATAGACGGGGTCCTTGCCGAAAGCATCGTCATAGAGTTTGGGATGATGTTTGTTCATTACGCTGGCGACATCGAGCGCGGCGCTGTCCAACACCACCGTGCCGCGCCAGGCATGTCCGCCCGCCGCCGTCACGCGCGACGGGTCGGCGGATAATAACGCCGCCAGATGCGCGCCCGCCGAGTGGCCCATCAGAATCAGCCTGCTCCCGTCGCCGCCCCATTCCGTCGCGTGATTTTCGACATAGGCGACGGCGGCGGCAACGTCTTTCGCCTGCTCGCTGACCGGTGTGGGCAGCAGGCGGTAATTGACGCTGACCAGAATATAGCCCTTGGGCAGCCAATATTTCAGTTTATTGTCGATTACGCCGGGACTGGTCTTGTCGCCGAGCCGCCAACCGCCGCCATGCGCCATGACGAGGACCGGGGCGCCCTCAGCATGCGGCGGAATGAAAACGTCCAGAGCCTGCGCTGCATCCGCGCCATAGCTAAGGGTCAAGCACCGCGCGCCGGGAACAATCGCCGCCGGATCAGCCTCAGTCTGCACGGATTTCGCCTTCATGCGTTCAATCAGGCGTTCGCGCAGGCTTTGCCCCATGACCGGCAACGCTATCATACACGCCATAAGACCTATGAGGCATGTACGCACAAACCCCATCATCGCCTCCATATAAAAAGCCGCTTCAGAGAAACCTTCCGAAGCGGCTAAATTGCGGCGCGGTCGCGCCTATTTCTTCGCCGCTATGATGTCGGCCAACATGTCTTTCGCTCCGTCGATCCGGACCAGCGAGGGATAGCGCAACCCGCCATGATAGTCGATGCTGAGCGTCTTGTAGCGGTCGTCGGCCTTGATCAGCAGGTCGATCTTGTCGCTGGTCTTCGCGTCGGCCTTGACCACATCCTTGAGATTATCGGGATCGAATTCCAGACCGTTGACCGCCAGCAATTTCATGCCCTTGGTCAGCCCTGCTTTGAAGGCCGGACTGTCCCACAGCACATTAACGATATTGCCGTCCTTGCTGACCGAGAAACCGAGGCTGTAATTGAAGTCGGTCATCTTGTGATAGGTTTCGCGCGCCTTGAAATAGCTGGTCGGCGTGTCGGTATAGACCAGCTTATAACCCGCGCGCGTCAGGCCGTCGAAGGGCGGCGCCTTGCCGTGATCGTGCAGGCGGTCGTTGAGGAAGGTCGCCCAATCATACGGATAGACGCTGTTCAGCGTCGCGACCACATCGTCGAAATTGTAGGTCAGCGTATCCCAGGCGCCATTATTGACGCCGAAAAAGGCTTTAGCGAAATCGTCGAGCGACTTTTTCCCACCGGTTTTTTCACGGATCAGCGTATCGGCGTCGAGCCAGATCAACAGGCCTTCATCGTAATATTCCTCGCTGGCCTGCCAGTTCGGCCAGCTTTGCGCCGCGCGCTGGGCGATGATCGGATCATTGGTGGTGTCCTGAAGGTCGCGCCACTGACGCGCCGCCAGATTGTCGTAATAGGCCGCGATCATCGCGATGTGACCGAGATACTGATCGCGGTCGTAAAGCCCGGAGCGCGCCGCCAGCACATTGCCCCAGTATTCGGTCTGGCCCTCATAGACCCAGAGCAGCGAGTCGCGCATCGGCGCCTGATAGTCGGGAGTCCATAAATCCCACGGGCGGCGGTACTTGCCGTTCCAGGAGTGCGTGTATTCGTGCGCGAACAGGTCGCGGCCATAGAAGGACTTGTCCCAGTCGGTGAAATAGTCCGGGTTGACGCTGTTTTCCGACGAGCGGTGATGCTCCAGACCGATGCCGCCCAGTTTGTCCGACGCCGCGACCAGGAAGTCGTAATGGTCGTAATGGCGCGCGCCGTAAAGCTTATAAGCCTGCTGCACCAGATTGCGGTGGATTTGCAGTTCCTTGTCCGAAACGTCGAGCGAGGACGGCTTGTCGGCGACAATGTCCATATGCACGGGCGCCGCCGCGCCCGGATCGAGGTCGATCTGCTTGAAATATTTGCCTGCAAAGACCGGCGAGTCGATCAGGGTCTCGTAGGACACGGTCTTGAAGGTGATCGCATCGCCGTTCGTCGTCTCGACATCCAGCCCTGAACCCTGCTTCCAGCCGTCCGGCAGGGTCAGGGTCGCCTGCACCGGAATCTGGCTGACATAATAGCCCGCCGGATAGACCGAGGCGAAATCCCATTGCAGATTGGCCATGTCGGGCGTCATGACGATGCGGCCAATGCCGTCATCGACGGGCGCCAGATATTGAAACTCAACCGTCACCGAATCCGCGCCTTCAGGGACATCGACGTGGAAGGCGTTGACCTCAACGACATCGCGCGTCCAGTTGAGCGGCTTGCCGCCCGCGCTGAAGGTAAAGCCCGCCATCTTGGAGACTTCCCCGTCCGGTTCGTGATCGCCCGGCAGCCATTTGGGGACCAGCAGGGTCAGCGGCCCCGGCCTGGCCGGGATCACCTCATGCACCTTGACCAGACGGTGGGTAGTGTCGGTCAGATCGACGCTGAGCTGGATCGTCCCGGCATAAGGGACGTTCTGCGCCGCCGGGACCGGCGCGGGCATCGGCGCCCATTTGGGCGCGTCCTGCGCGACGGCGACGCCCGCCATCATCAGCACGCCAAGGCTCACACCTGCGAGAGTGCGTAAACGATTCATCCCAGACCCTTTCAAATGATACTTTGTAACTTTCAAGCGCAGTTTGGCGCCTTTGTAAAATGAAAAGCGGCGGTCCGCAGAACCGCCGTTTTGCTTATTTTTTCGCCACCAGAATGTTGTCGAGCAGCTTCGGCGCCGCGTCGATGGGTTGCAGCACCGGATAGCGCAGACCATCGTGGTAATCGAGGCTGATGGTCTTGTAGTCATCGCCGACCTTGACCAGCAGTTTGATCGGATCCTTGCCGGTCTTGGCCGCGGTGATCGCCGCCTTGAGGCCATCGGGATCATAGGCCTTGTCGTTGACGGCCACCAGCGTGGCGCCCGGCGCCAGACCGGCATTGAAGGCCGGGCTGCCCCACAGCACGTCGCTGATCGTCCCGTCGCTGTTGGCGACGGAAACGCCCAGCGAATAGGTGAAGGTGGTCATCTTGCGCTCGGTCTCGATCAGCTTGATGAAGTCGGAGGGCGTTTCGACATAGACCAGCTTGTAACCGCCGCGCGCAAGGCCATCGAGCGGCGCGCCCAGCGGCTTGCCCTCGCCGGTGCGGTCGAGGCGCGTGCGCAGGAAGCTGGCCCAGTCGTAAGGATAGACGCTGTTGAGCGTATTGACGACGTCGTTGAAATTATAGGTGACCTCGCCCCAGGCGCCATTGTCGATGCCGAAAAACGCCTTGGCGAAATCATCCAGCGACTTCTTGCCATTGGTCTTTTCGCGGATCAGGGTGTCGGCGTCGAGCCAGATCAGCAGGCCCTCATTATAATAGTCTTCCGAGCGTTGATACGAACGCCAGCCCTGCGGCGCACGCTGGGCGATGATCGGATCGTTGGTGGTATCCTGCAACGGACGCCATTCGCGACCCGGCAGATTGTCGTAGGCCGCCGCGGTGCTGGCCAGGATTTGCAGCGCCTGATCCTTGGAATAAAGGCCCGAACGCGCGGCCAGCATAATGCCCCAGTACTGGGTCTGGCCTTCATAGACCCACATCAAAGAGTCGCGCATGGCGACCTGATAGTTGGGCGTCCACAGATCCCACGGACGACGGAACTTGCCGTTCCAGGAGTGGGTATATTCGTGAGAAAACAGGTCGCGGCCCAGCCATTTGGTCTTCCAGTCGGTGAAATATTTCGGATCGACGCCGTCCTCGGACGAGCGGTGATGCTCAAGCCCGTTGCTGGCCAGATTATCCGATGCCGACACCAGAAAATCGTAATGGTCGTAGTGATGCGCGCCGTACAGTTTGTAAGCCTGCTGCACCAGATTGCGGTGGATGGCCAGCTCGTCGTCGGTGATGGCCAGTTGCTCCGGCTTGTCGGCGACAATGTCCATATGGACAGGCGCCGGGCCGTTCGGATCGAGATCAACGCGCTTGAAATAGCGCCCCGCATAGATGGGCGAATCGATCAGCACATCATAAGGCGTGGTCTTGTAGGTGACGGTATCGCCCGACTGCGACTCGACCTCCAGCGCCGTACCCGCCTGCCAGCCCGCCGGATAGGTGACGGAGGCCTGCACAGGAATCTGGCTGACATAATAGCCCGCCGGGTACATGGAGGCGAAGGTCCATTGCAGGTTCAGCATGTCCGGCGTCATGCGGAAGGCGCCGACCTTGCTCTGGGTCGCGACCAGATAGTCGAAATCGACGGTGACCTCCTTCGCCCCTTCCGGCAGATCGAGGTGGAAGGCATAGACATCGACCACGTCGCGCGTCCACGGAATGACCTTGCCGTCCACCTTGAAGATCACACCCGCAATCTTGGTCAGGTCCGAGCCCGGCGAGTGGTGGCCCGGCAGCCATTTCGGAACCATCATCACGAAATCGCCCGCCTTATCGACCGGCACGGTTTCATGGATCTTGAAAACACGATGGTCGAGATCGGTAGCGTCCACGGCCACCTTGATCGTCCCGGCGGCGTAGGGGATGTTCTGCGGAGCGCCGATGGACGGCGTCGGCGGCGCCCAGACCGGTTGCGGAGTCTGATCCTGCACGCCTGCGTCCTGCGCATGCGCGCCGAAGCCCATAACGGCGACGCCCAGCGCCATCAGGCTGGCGCACATTAGTACCTGCTTTTTCATCACTCAGCCCACTCAGCTTGAAAGTCGAAGCGGGTAACGAAGCGCAGATTGTTACATATGTAAAGGTGGCGACGGTAACATTACCGATCCGTAATGTCGCTATCCCTGCTCAGTCCGCGCTCGTCGTGATGCGCGTCTCTGTCGAGGTCAGGGTGCGATGCACCGGGCATTTCTCGGCGACCGAGATCAGGGTCGCGCGCTGTTCGGCGCTGAGGTCGTCGCCGCGCAGATGCACCGTCTTGGTGAAGACATCCGCCCTGCCCTCCTTGTGATGAGTGAGATCAACCTTGACATTCACCAGCGGCCAGCCCTGCTTCTGCGCATACCAGCGCACCGTCATCGCCGTGCAGGCGCCAAGCGCCGACAGCAGCAGATCATAGGGCGCAGGCCCCAGATCGCCGCCGCCGAAATCCAGCGGTTCGTCGGCGATCAGTCCATGTCCATTGGTGTCGATAGCGACGGCATAGAGCGATTGCGCGGTTTCCGTAACGCGCGCCGCGATGGTCTTGTCTTCGGACATGGCTTTACTCTGGCAGGGGAATGAATTCGAGATCGTCGCCCGGAACCTTCGCGAAGCGTCCGGCCTTCCAGTCGGCCTTGGCCTGCTCAATGCGTTCGGGACGCGACGAGACGAAATTCCAGTAGATATGGCGCTCGCTCACATGCTCGCCGCCGATAATGACGAAGTGCGCGTCCTGCCGGGCCGTCAGCTCGATAGCGCCGGGGTTCAACACCGCCATCTGATACCCTTCGATGCGCTGTCCGGCGATCTCCAGCGCGCCGGAACAGACATAGACCGCCCGCTCGGCGGCGTCAGGCGCCGTAATATGCGCGCCGACGCTCATGCGGCCTTCGACATAGAGCGTTTTGGCAAAAGTCTTGACCGGAGAAGCCACGCCATAAGCCGTTCCCATCATGACTCGCAAGACGGCGCCCTCACGCTCGACCTGCGGAATGTCCGCCGCTGCGTAATGATGAAACTCCGCCGTCATCTCCTCATCGGCTTCAGGCAGGGCCAGCCACAGTTGCAGACCGTCCAATCGTCGGCTGACCGCCTGACGCGTCTCGGTTTCACGCTCGGAATGGACGATGCCGCGCCCGGCGACCATCAGATTGATGTCGCCCGGTTCGATCGCGCAGTCGTTGCCCAGCGAATCCTTGTGCTGGATCTGACCCTCGAACAGGTAGGTCACGGTGGCCAGATTGATATGCGGATGCGGGCGCACATTGACGCCCGGCCCCGGCGCAAATTCCGCTGGTCCCATATGGTCGAAGAAAATCCACGGTCCTACCATACGATGCTTTGCGAACGGCAGAACCCGCCGCACCTCGAAACCGCTCAGATCCTTGGGCCGCGCCGGTATGGTCATCAGGATAGGATTTTCGCGCATTAGCTGGCCTTAGTGCTTACGCTTCTTGCGTTTATGATGAGTCTTCGCCGCAACAGGCGGCGCGGACGATTCGGCGGATGAAGCGGTCTGCGCCGCGTCGGCAGGCGGCGGTGTTATATTCGTCGGCGCAGGCGAAGGCGTCGGGACCGGAGCGACATAGCCTTTAGGCAGCAGTTCCACACTCCCTGTCATCGGCAGATCGATTTTCGCAATTCGGTCATGCAGAACGGCGTCGATCTTATAAACGCCCGGCGCGTCCCCCGGATCGAACTGGAGCTGGATCACCTGGACGCGGTTGTCATAGACGGCCTGTTTCGGCCCGACCTGGCCGATAATCGCCACCAGATTATGATAATCGCTCCTGGCGTAAATCTTGCCGTCAGGCCCTGTCACCTTGAGATCGTAGGTCAGGTTGGCGACGCCGTTCGGATCGGGCTTGACGCCGGTAAAGACCAGCTTGATGGCCAGATCGGCGCCTGCCTCGGCGCGGCTGACGCGGTCAAGCTGACGGTCATCGCTCTTGTCGGTGAAGACCGCCATCTCCTTGGCAGGAATGACGATCAGCATGCCTGACAGATCGCCGTTGCGATTAGGAAAACCCTGCGTCGGATCGTATTGCGTCGTCTGCGTGCTTCCATCCGGCAGCAGGATGGCGGGCTTTGAGTCCGGCTGCGCCTGCGGCGTAACGGTCGCCTGCGCGGCCAGAGGCAGAGCGGCGAGCGCGATCAGCAAGGCCGTTTTCGGTAAAATGCGCATTGATAAGTCCATGAGGCCCAACTGCCCGCTTATGTCATGCGCAGTAAATCGCGGCAAGCTTATGACGCCGTTCAGAAGCGCAGCCCTTCGGCCAGAGCGGCTTGCTCTTTCGGCGTGCTGCGCCGTCCCAGAATGGCGTTGCGATGCGGAAAGCGCCCGAAGCGCGCGATCAGATCGCGATGGCGGCGCATGAAATCGAGCGTGTCCTTATCGCCCAAATTCGTGAACAAACGCACCCCCTTGTCCTGATCAGCGAGGCTCTCGCTGTGCATATAGGGCATGTAGAGAAATTTACGCTGCATGGGGGTCAGGACGTTATCGAAGCCGCGCTCCGCGGTCTGTGCGACGATGGCGCGCGCCTGAGCATCGGTGGCGAAGGCCTGCGCGCTGTCGCGAAACAGATTGCGCGGCAGTTGATCGAGCGCGATCACCAGCGCCAGTGCGCTGCGCGGCGTTTCCCGCCATGCCTCAAGCCGTCCCGCCCGCGCCAGTTCATAGGTCAGGCCAAAGCGTTCCGCCAACATGGCGTCAAACCCGGACGTGGCGTTGAACCAGTAGACTTGCGTCTCCGGCGCGAACCATAAGGCCAGCAGCGCCTCCGCGTCCGGCGCCGGATCGTCGCGCAGAAACGTCCGCAACCTGCGCCACTCAATCCGTTTTCGTTCAAAACTCAGGGTGCGCGCCGGACTGCTCGACGGCAGGTCGATCAGGATCAGGCTTTCGGACGCGCCGATCTGCCTGCGGCCAATCTGCGCCGCCTTGCCGCCGTTAAAGGCGACGGCGCGCAAATTCGGCAGATTGGCGATCAGATCAGCAAGCGCATTCGGCTCATGATCGCGAATATCCGCATCAAGACTGCCCTTGCGCGTCGCCGAACGCACCACGTCCCACAGCCCGACGCCCGCCGCGTTCAGCACTGCAAGCCGTGCGTCATAATCTCGCTCCGCCAGAGGCTCGCCAATCACATCCCCGATCAGCCGCCAGAACTGGTTCTGCGGGTGCGCATAATACTGCCCGCGCGCCAGCGACTCCTCGCCCGGCAAACTGCCCAGCACCAGAACGCGCGTCCCCGCCGTCACGACCGGAAGAAAGGACGCCTTACGCATAGTCGCCATTGCAAACCTCCGCGTCAGAATTAAAAAAGCAGGCCCCGATGGAGCCTGCTTTTTTATGGCGGAGACGATGGGATTCGAACCCATGATACCCTTTTAGGGGTATGCTCATTTAGCAAACGAGTGCCTTCAGCCTCTCGGCCACGTCTCCGTTGCAGGTCAGTTAGCGTATTCGTTTTTAAAACGCAACGCGGTTTCAGAAAATGTTGCACAGATGAATGAGGTCGAAAGGCAGAAAAATTCCGTCGCGTTAACCTGAGCCTAAGCCAAGTCGGGTAAGGTCTTGGCGAGGACAAAAGCCCTTGCGACAGGTCATGAACGCCGCCTTCAAACTCTCCGACAGCGCACCGCCGCCGCTCAATCTCGATCCCAGCGATCGACGCGGCCCGTTTCGCCCCGAAAAGCTGATTTCGCCGCGCCTGCGCCGCAGCGGCGCCATGTCCGTCCGCATCTTCCGCGCCATTGATCTCGCCGCCCTCGTGCTGACCGGCATTCTGAGTCTTGTCCCCGTTCTGCGACCCGACTGGCGACAGGCGCCTCTGGGCGATATTCTGCCGTTTCTGGCGCCGGCTCTGCTGATCCCGTTTTGCAGCGGCGCATTTGACCTCTACAGCTTTATGCGCCGCGAAAACCTGCTGGTCCACCTCGCCAGACTGGCCTTCGTGATCGCGCCGGGCTTCGCGCTCGCCCTGCTGGCTGCGGGCGCGTCGCCGGATCGCCCCTACGTCTTTCAGTCGCTGACTCAATGGGGCGTTAACGCCGCCAGCGTGCTGGCCGCCCTGCACGGTATGTGGTGGCTGCTGATCTGGCGCTGGCGCCGTCAGGGGCGGCTGACCCCCAATGTCGTCGTCGTGGGCGCGACACGGCATGCGCAAAAGCTGATCGAAACCGCCATGCAGCGTCGCGACGTCAATATTCTCGGCGTGTTCGATGACCGTCTGTCGCGCAATCCCGACGCTCTCGTCGGCGTGCCGGTGCTGGGCGATGTGCAGAGCCTGCTCGGCCATAAGATCACGCCCTTCGTCGATCAGATCGTCGTCGCCATCGACACCTCGGCCAAGGCGCGCGTCAAAACCATCGTCGAAAAGCTGCGCAGCCTGCCCAATCAGGTATCGCTGCTGGTCGATGTCGATACCGACGATGAGCGCCGCGCCGCCCTGTCGCGCCTGTCCAACCTGCCGCTGGCGCGCGTTTCCGGCATCGGCGCGGACGAGCGCAAGGAGATGATCAAACGTATCGAGGACATGCTGATCGGCGCTCTGGCCCTGCTGATCTTCGCGCCGTTGATGCTCGTCGTAGCGCTGCTCATCCGGCTCGACAGCCCCGGCCCGGTCTTCTTCCGCCAGCGCCGTCACGGCTTCAACAACGAGCCAATCCACGTGTGGAAGTTCCGCTCGATGCGCGCGGAGATGACCGATCACACCGCCGCCCAGCAGGTAACAAAGGACGATCCGCGGGTAACCCGCCTCGGTCGCTTCATCCGCAAGACCTCGATCGACGAACTGCCGCAACTGTTCAATGTGCTGGCCGGAGAGATGTCGCTGGTCGGGCCGCGCCCCCACGCCATCGGCATGAAGACCGGGCCCGACGAAAGCGCGCGCCTCGTCGCCGAATACGCCTGGCGCCACCGCATGAAGCCCGGCATGACCGGCTGGGCGCAGATCAAGGGCTCGCGCGGCGCCATGCACGCGCCGGAGGATGTGCGACGCCGCATCGCGCTCGACATCGACTATATCGAGCGCCACTCGCTGTGGCTCGACCTTTACATCATGCTAATGACCATTCCATGCCTGCTCGGCGACGTCAAAACGGTGCGTTAGGCGATGTTTTCACGCGGCCTCTGGGGTTATCTGCCCGCCAATATTCTGCAAGGCCTGATCGGCTTCGCTACGCTAATGGTGTTTACACGCATCCTCAGCCCGGAGGCTTACGGCGTCTATGCCCTGACTTTTGGCGTCTCCAGTCTGGCGCAGACCACGTTCTTCACATGGTTAGAGGCGGCGATGGCGCGCTTTTATCCGGCCCATTCGCGCGACGACGCCGAGGCGCCTGTGCTGTACGGCACGCTCTATCGACTGTTCATCGCGGTCGCCATTGTCTTCGCCATCCTATGCGTCGTCGGCCTGCTGATGTGGCGCGTGCATACGCCTGGAGGTCAGGCCCTGAAAGCGGGCGTCGCCATCGGCCTGGCCTGCGTGGCGCCGCGCTCGCTGGTTAAACTCGTGCAGGAGCAACGCAAGTCCGAAGGCCGCGTCAGGGTCGCCGCCATGATCGACATGGCGCAGACGGCGGGCGCCTTCGGCTTCGGCGTGGCTTGCGCCTATCTGGGCGTTGGCGGCGGATCGCCGGTGCTGGGCGCAGGCCTGATCGCTCTGGTCGTCATGCCGTTCGTCGTGCGCGAGGACTGGGGACGCGCCTTGCACGGTCGTTTTGATCGCGCTGAAGCCCGTCATATGGCGCATTACGGCTTTCCCGTCTCCGCCAGCCTGATCCTGACCCTGGCGCTCTACACCGCCGACCGCTTCCTGATCGCGCACTATCTTAACGAAGCCGAGGCGGGCGCCTATCATGCAGGCTACAGCGTCGCGTCGCGCATTCTCGACGTGCTGTTCATCTGGTTCGGAGCGGCGGGAACGCCCGCCATGGTGCATGCGCTGGAGAATGGCGGCGAAAAAGCGCTGAAAGACACGGCGCGGCATCAGATCGTGACCATGTGTTTCATCCTCTTCCCCGCAGTCGGCGGCCTGATCATGGTCACGCCTTCTCTGGGAAGCCTTTTAATCGGTGAGTCCCTGCGCGCGCAGGCGCTCAGCGTCACGCCGCTGATCACGCTCGGCGCGCTTCTGTCGGGCCTCAACACCTATTATTTCCTGCAAGCCTTCACCCTGGCGCGCAAAACCAAGCTGCTGGTCGCGGCGATGGCCATCCCATCGGTCAGCAATATCGCGCTGAATGTGCTGCTGATCCCACGCATGGGATTGACGGGCGCGGCGCTTGCGGCGCTCATCGCCTTCGCGCTCGGCCTTGCGGGTTCGTGGCTGCTGGGACTGAAGACCCTGCGCCTGCCGATCCCTGTCCTTGACCTCGGCAAGATCGCCGCCGCGGTGGCGGTCATGGTGACGGTGCTGGCCGTGCTGCCAAGCTGGGGCGGACTTGCCGAACTCATTCTCAAAAGCATGACCGGCGGCCTGATCTATGCATGTCTCGCCTGGCTGCTCGACCTCAATGAAGTGCGCGCCCCAAGCATGCGCATCCTGTCGCGGCTACACGCCAAACTCACCCTCAAGGCGACGACATGAGCCTGCCCTCCCCGTTCCGCAACGCCGCCTTCGCCAGCGTGACGCCGCGCCTGTCGGTGCTGATCCCCTTTTACAGGGAAAGCCCGCTCGCCCTTCTGCGCGGGCTGCATACGCGCCAGCCGCAGACCGTCGAGATCATCCTGCTCGACGACGGCTCGGACCGCCCTGACATCACCGAGGCTGTCGCGGACTTTCTGGCCGCTTGTCCTCTGGCGGGCGAACTGATCACCCTGCCGCAGAACGAAGGCCGCGCACGCGGACGCAACCGCCTGACCAGCGCGGCGCGCGGCGACTACTTCCTGTTTCTCGACGCCGACATGCTGCCCGACAGTTCCGACTTCCTCGACCGCTGGCTGACCGAGACCGTCGCCTTGCCGCCCGTGGTCTTCGGCGGCTTTTCCCTGCATCAGGCGCCGGACGATCCCGCCTTCGCCCTGCACCGGACGATGGCGGGCCACAGCGACTGCCTGAACGCGGAGATGCGCGCGCAGCAGCCGGAAAAGCACGTCTTCACCTCCAACCTGCTGATCCGCCGCGATGTGTTCGAGGCCGAGGGCTTCGATCCCGCCTTCACCGGCTGGGGCTGGGAGGACACCGAATGGGGGATGCGCGTGGCGGCCCGTTACGGGGTCAGCCATATCGACAACACCGCCACCCATATGGGCCTCGACCGCCCGGAGACTTTGGCGCGCAAGTATGAACAATCGGTCGGCAATTTCGCCCGCGTCATCGCCCGCCACCGCGAGGTGGTCAGCGCCTATCCGAGCTATAAGGCGGCCCGGCTCTTGCAACGCCTCCCCTTGCGCAGGTTGTGGCGTCCCATGCTGAAAAGCATGGCCCTGTCCGGCCTCGCCCCGCTGAAACTGCGCGCCCTGGCCTTGCGGCTTTACCGGGCGGCGCTCTATGCCGAGGTCGTCTGATGGACACGCCCTATGCCGCCGATCATTCGCTGTACGGCAAGCTGCGCCGCCGTTTCGCGCGGCTCGTCCATACCCGCCCGGCGGTTCTGGACAGCCTGCGCCACCCGATGATCACTTTCAGCTTCGACGACGCGCCGCAATCGGCGGCGGATAAGGGCGCGGCTATCCTCGAACAGCATGGCGTACGCGGAACCTACTTCATCTCGTCGGGCCTGAACGCCACCGACAGCCACCTCGGAACCTTCGCCAGCGACGCCGTCGTGCAGAATCTGGCCGAACGCGGTCACGAGATCGCCTGCCATACCTACAGCCATTTCGATTGCGGCAAGGGCGCCGGCGGCGACATCGAGGCCGAACTTGAGCAGAACCGTCTCGCCTTCCGCGCGCTGGGTCTGCCCGACGCGCAGACCTTCGCCTACCCTTACGGCGACGTATCGCCCCAGGCCAAGGCGCTATTGAGCGAGCGCTTCATCGCCGCGCGCGCCCTGCACCACGGTCTGGTGGTCAGCGGAACCGACATGAATCAGACCCCCGCCGTCGGCATCGAGGGCCAATGCGGAGAAATTACGGCGCAAGGCTGGATGGACAACGCGCACAGATCAAAGGCCTGGCTGGTTCTTTACACCCACGACGTGCGCGAACAACCATCTGACTGGGGTTGCGCGCCGCAGGTTTTAGAGCGCCTCGTCAAACGCGCCGTCGACATGCGGTTCGAGATCGTCACCTTCGCCGAAGGCGCGCGCAGAGCCTCCGGCACGGCGGCGGCGCAGGCGGCGTAGGCCATGCCGCGCCATCCGGAATTGAAGGTCCGCTTCGCCGACAGTGGAGACCTGCCTGCCTTGTTGCAGCTTTACCGCCATCTCGACCCGGACGATGCGGCGACGGCGCTCGATGACGCCTTGAAAAACCGGGAGCTTCTTCGACTCTATCCCGGCAGCGGAATTATCGTCGGATGCGTGGCCGAGACGCTTGTCGCGACCTGTACCCTAGTCGTCATCCCCAATCTGACGCGCGGCGGCGCGCCCTACGCCCTGATCGAAAACGTCGTGACCGACGCCGCGCGCCGCAAGAAGGGCTACGGCAAGGCCGTCCTCAAAGCGGCGACCGAGGCGGCGTGGCGCAGCGGCTGCTACAAGGTCATGCTTCTGACCGGCTCGCAACGCCCGGAAACGCTGAAATTCTATCAGGCGGCAGGGTTTGAACAGAGCAAGACCGGCTTCCAGATGCGCAACCGACCGCCGCGCACGTCGTAAAACGGCATGGGAGCGGCTGCAGGCGACGCTGTAGGTTTTATCCACAGATTACACAGATGTTCA
>DATMTF010000179.1:0-6125 GCA_035565015.1 Asticcacaulis sp.
AATCTGGGCCGCGACCCGGAAATCCGCACCCTCAACTCCGGCGACCGCGTGGCCAACCTGACCATCGCCACCTCGGAAACCTGGCGCGACAAGATGAGCGGCGAGCGCAAGGAAAAGACCGAATGGCACCGCGTCGTCATCTTCAACGACAACCTGGCCAAGATCGCCGAGCAGTATCTGCGCAAGGGCTCCAGCGTCTATATCGAAGGCTCCTTGCAAACGCGCAAATGGACCGATCAGAACGGCGTCGAAAAATATTCGACCGAGGTCGTGCTGCAAAAGTTCCGCGGTGAACTGACCCTGCTGGGCGGTCGCGGCGAAGGTGGCGGCGCCAGCATGGGCGGCGGATCGTCCGGCGGCTATAATGATTACGAAGACTCCTACGGCGGTGGGGGCGGCGCTCCGGCCTCAAGCGGCCCGCGCGCGCAACCGTCTGGACCGGCGCAGAATTTTGATCTCGACGACGAAATCCCATTTTAGGTTTTCGCGGCGTCGTGACGCATCTTTTCTGCGGGCTGTGACTTAACTCTAAGATATTGAATATATGAACGATACGACCGACGAGACTCAGGGCGAGGGGCAGCACGGGGGGCATTTGCCGGCGGGGATCAGCCCCGTCGCCATCGAGGACGAGCTGAAGCGCTCGTATCTTGATTATGCGATGAGCGTGATCGTTTCGCGCGCCCTGCCCGATGCGCGCGATGGCTTGAAGCCCGTGCATCGCCGCATCCTCTACATGATGGACGTATCGGGCTTCACGCCGGAAAAATCCTACGTCAAGTGCGCCCGTCCGGTCGGCGACACCATGGGTCGTCTGCACCCGCATGGCGACTCAGCCATCTATATGGCCCTTGTGCGTATGGCGCAGCCCTTCTCGATGGGGCTGCAACTGATCGACGGTCAGGGCAATTTCGGCTCGGTCGATGGCGATATGCCCGCCGCCATGCGCTACACCGAATGCCGTCTCGCCAAGGCGGCCATGCCGATGCTGGCCGATATCGACAAGGACACGGTCGATTTCCAGCCGAACTATGACGGCAAGGAAGAAGAGCCGGTGGTGCTGCCGTCGCGGATTCCGAACCTGCTGGTCAACGGCGCGGGCGGCATCGCGGTCGGCATGGCGACCAATATTCCGCCGCACAATCTCGGCGAGGTCATCGACGCCTGCGTCGCCCTGCTCGACAATCCGGCGGTCACCACCGAAGAACTGCTCGACATCGTGCCGGGGCCGGACTTCCCGACCGGCGGCGAAATTCTGGGCCGTTCGGGCGCGCGTCAGGCGCTTTTGGGCGGGCGCGGCTCGGTGGTCATGCGCGGCAAGGCCAGCGTCGAGACGCTGCGCAAGGACCGCGAAGGCATTGTCATCACCGAGATTCCCTATCAGGTGAATAAGGCGGCGATGATCGAACACATCGCCGAACTGGTGCGCGACAAACGCATCGAAGGCATTGCCGACATCCGCGACGAATCCGACCGTCAGGGCATGCGCGTCGTGGTCGAATTAAAGCGCGACGCTTCGGGCGATGTGATCCTGAACCAGCTTTACCGTTATACCGCGCTGCAAACCTCGTTCGGCGTCAACATGCTGGCGCTGAACCATGGCCGCCCGCAGCAGATGGGCCTGCGCGAACTGCTGGAAATCTTCGTCGAGTTCCGCGAAGAGGTGGTGGTGCGCCGCACGCGCTTCGATCTCAACAAGGCGCGCGACCGCGGCCATGTGCTGGTCGGTCTGGCCATCGCGGTCGCCAATATCGACGAAGTCATCCATATCATTCGCTCCTCCGCCGATCCGAACGAGGCGCGCGAGCGCCTGACGTCGCGGGTCTGGCCGGCGGGCGATATGGCGCCTCTGGTCGGGCTGATCGCCGATCCGCGCTCGATCGTGCTGGACGGCGGCAATGTCCGCCTGACCGAAGAACAGGCGCGGGCGATCCTGGCCCTGACCCTGTCGCGCCTGACCGGGCTGGGCCGCGACGAAATCGGCGACGAGGCGAAATCCCTGTCAGACGCCATCGCCGAATATCTGGCCATATTGTCGTCGCGCGAGCGCATCATCGCCATCGTGCGCGAGGAACTGATCGCTGTGCGCGACCAGTTCGCCATTCCGCGCCGCACCACGATCAACGAGGCCGAGGGCGATATCGAGGACGAAGACCTCATCCCGCGTGAGGACATGGTCGTCACCGTCACCCATTCTGGCTATGTCAAGCGCACCGCGCTTAACGCCTATCGCGAACAGCATCGCGGCGGCAAGGGCCGCGCGGGCATGGCGATGAAGGACGAGGACGCGATCACCGGCGTCTATTCGGCCACCACGCACCAGCCGATGCTGTTCTTCTCGTCCGGCGGCAAGGCCTATAAGCTGAAGGTCTGGCGTCTTCCGCTCGGCAATCCGCAATCGCGCGGCAAGGCGTTCGTCAACCTCCTGCCGCTCGACAGCGGCGAGACGATCACCAATATCCTGGCCCTGCCCGAAGACGAGGCGGCGTGGGACGGTCTCGACATCCTCTTCGCCACGCGGTCCGGCGATGTCCGCCGCAACAAGCTTTCCGACTTCGTCAATGTCAACCGCGCGGGCAAGATCGCCATGAAGCTGGACGAGGGCGACGCCATTGTCGGCGTGGCCCTGTGCAGCGAGGACAATGATGTGCTGCTGTCCACCGCCGCCGGACGCTCGATCCGTTTCGCGGTCGATGAGGTGCGCGTATTCAAGGGCCGCGACTCGACCGGGGTGCGCGGCGTGCGTCTGCAGGGCGACGACGCGGTGATCTCGATGGCGATCCTCAAGCGCGTTGACGCGACACCAGCGGAACGCGCCGCCTATCTCAAGCGCGCGGCGCAACTGCGCGCGATGTCGGGCGGCGATGAGGCCGATGAGGCGCCCGCCGTAGCCGAAGACGATGAAGAGGCGGCGGAGGCGGGCGATCTCAGCGACGAGCGCTTCAATGAGCTGGCCGCCAATGAGGAGTTCATCCTGACCATTTCCGATATCGGTTTCGGCAAGCGTTCGTCCTCCTATGATTATCGCCGCACCGGTCGGGGCGGTCAGGGCATTGTCGCCATTGACCTCAGCAAGCGCGGCGGTAAGCTGGCGGCCTCCTTCCCGATCGAGGCGACGGACGGCCTGCTGCTGGTGACGTCGGGCGGGCAACTGATCCGCACCAACATCTCGACCGTGCGCATCGCCAGCCGTAACACGCAGGGCGTGACCATCTTCCGCGTCGGCGACGACCGGGTGGTGTCGGTCGAGCGTCTGCCCGATTCCGGCGACGCCGAGACGGCGGAGGAAGCCGGTGAAAACTCTGCTGAAAGCTAGAGCAGCATCTTTAAGACCCCTCTCCCCGCATGCGGGGAGAGGACGAGAGCCAGGCGTAAGCGATGGCGATCGGGTGAGGGGCGTTGGCGCGAACGTCAGGCGGCCCCTCACCCAAGGATCGGCGGCTTCGCCTTGCTCCTTGTCCTCTCCCCTCGTGGAGGGGAGAGGGGGCGTTTAGGAGGGGCGCCCATGCGGATCGGCCTATATCCGGGTACGTTCGACCCGATCACCAACGGGCACAGCGACATTATCGGTCGCGCGGTCAAGCTGGTCGATAAGCTGGTGATCGGCGTGGCGCAGAATATCGGCAAGGCGCCGATGTTTTCGCTGGAGGAACGGGTTGAGATGATCTCCGAACAGGTCGCCTATCTCGGCGAACGGGTCGAGGTCCGTCCCTTCTCCAGCCTGCTGATGCACTTCGCCGAAGAGGTCGGCGCCGGCGTCATTATCCGCGGATTGCGCGCCGTGGCGGATTTCGAGTACGAATTTCAGATGACAGCGATGAACCAGCAGCTTAATCGTGAGCTGGAGACGGTGTTCCTGATGGCCGATCCGCGCCATCAGGCGATCGCGTCGCGGCTGGTCAAAGAAATAGCCCAATTGGGCGGCACTATCACGCCGTTCGTGAGCCCCAGCGTCGAGACACGCTTGTTGGCGCGCGTCGGAAGGTCAAAATGAACGGGATGAATATATGACGGCGATGAAAAAGAAGGTCATGGCGGTTGCGGGGGCTGGGGCGGCTATGGCCTTGCTGGCGATGACGGCGGGCAGCGCCTTGGCGCTGGATCCCGGCTACCGCGCGCCCGACGCCGACCATACGCTGGTGATCGACACCACCAAGGGCCGCATCGTGGTCGAGTTGTCGCCGCTGCTGGCGCCGGACTCGGCGGAGCGCCTGATCACCCTGACGCGCCAGCATTTCTATGACGGCCTGACCTTCCACCGCGTTATCGAAGACTTCATGGACCAGACCGGCGACCCCAAGGGCGACGGCACGGGCGGTTCATCCCTGCCGGACGTCAAGGCGGAATTCAAAATCCGCCGCGGCCCGGATTTTCCGTTCGCCATCGCCGCGCGCCCGACCGGGTCGTTGATCGGCTTTGTCGGCGCCATGCCGGTAGAGAGTCAGGTCGATGCGCTGTTCCCGATGTCGAAGGACGGAAAGGTCGATCTGTGGCCGCAATTCTGTCAGGGCGTGGTCGGCATGGCGCACTCTTACGATCCCAACAGCAATAACAGCCAGTTCTTCCTGATGCGCGGCGCTAATTCTTCGCTCGACAAGGGCTATACCGCCGTTGGCGTGGTCATTCAGGGACAGGACGTGGTGCGCAAGATCAAGATCGGCGAACCGCCGGTCGATCCGGACAAGATGACCAAGGTGCAGGTACTGGCCGACATGCCTGCCGCCGACCGCCCGAATCTCGAAATCATGGACACGTCGGCGCCGCAGTTCCAGACCGTTCTGGACGCGGTGCGCAAGGACAAGGGCGCGGACTTCTCGGTCTGCGACGTGACGATCCCGGTCAAGGATCTCAATGCGCCTGCGCCCGCCGCTCCGACTGCGACGCCCGCAGCGGATGCCAAAACAAAGAAGTAAGCGCCTGACGTCTTGACAATAAAAACGCCGACGGATCGCTCCGTCGGCGTTTTTTCATAGCGACTGGGACTTGATCAGAAGGTCAGGCG
The DNA here is from genome assembly GCA_035565015.1 of Asticcacaulis sp. GTDB lineage: Bacteria > Pseudomonadota > Alphaproteobacteria > Caulobacterales > Caulobacteraceae > Asticcacaulis. The sequence goes on from DATMTF010000179.1 coordinate 5,003, forward strand.
ACCGCCGATCATCAGCACATTGGCCTTGGCGTTATCCATCATTCCGTTGAACACCATATTGGTTTGCGCCGCCGTGCCGTAATAGGCGGCGGTGGTGTAGTTCAGCTTGGTCTTGTCGAAGGCGACATAGGTGTAGGCGGCGTCGAGCGCGAAGGTCGGCGTGACCTGCCAGGTCGCGCCCATGGCGTAATCGATCCGGTTGGAGTCCGGCACGCGCGCATCGCGGTGATCGTCGCGCGTTGGGGTTGGATCGCTCTGTACGCCGGCGCGGATCGTCCATTGCGGATTGATCGTGTAATCGAAGCCGACCGCCACCGATGTGGTGTCGCGATAATCTTCCGGCATGGCTTCGCTCAGCGGCGCGCCGAGCGTGATATAATCGAACTTGCTCCAGCCGAACTGAATGGCCTGGGCGTGCAGGGCCAGATTCGGCGTCGCCTGCAAGCTGGCGCCGAGGATCAGTTGCGACGGCGTCGAGAAGGTCGCGCTCACCCCGCCCTGAGACATATTCACAGCGGCCAGCGGACCGAGCAGGCCGGTAATGTTGACCGTGCCGTCCAACTGGTGCTTGACGGCGGACTTGTAGCTGAGGCCGACGACGAGATTGCCTGTATGCGCCTGGGCGCCGACCGAGAAGCCGGTGTCCCAGCCGTCGCCTTCCAGCAGCAGGCTGCCGTCGGGCAGGGCCGCGCTCAGGTTCGGCATCTGATTGGCCAGGGTCGCCTTGGTGTATTCTTCATTAAGCCCCACGCCCAGATCGAGCCAGTCCGTGACCTTGAAGGCGACGGTCGGCTGGATATCGACCGTGGTGAGGCGGGTCTTGGTGGCGTTGTAACGCGCCCAGCTATCGGTGGCGTAATTGGTCTCGAAGCTGAAGGGCGAGGTCACCGAGACGCCGAAGGCGATGCGGTCGGTCAGCGGCATGGCGAAAGACACGTTCGGCAGCACGCCATTCTTGATCGGCCCGTCGGCGGTGGAATCGCCGCCCATCGAGGCGGGCGCCTGTCCGGGACGCACGATCACCGAACCATTGTCGTTCACCGAGCCCTTGGGGTTGATATAGGCGGCGCCGAAGGTCAACTCCTTAGTTTTCACATTGGCGATCGAGGCCGGGTTCCACCAC
>DATMTF010000180.1:0-5284 GCA_035565015.1 Asticcacaulis sp.
TCATTGGCGAAAAGGGGAGCCGTGGTTAAATCCCTTACTGAGTCGGCTTCATCTGCGGATAGGTTCGTCCTAAAACGGAAACGCCGTCACGCCCTTGATCCATTCATCGACGTTCAGCGTCTTCACGGCGGGCGGGGCGGCGCGTTCGACGCAGTTGGGGCGTTCGCACAGGCGGCACATCGGGCCGGTCTGCACGGCGTTGGGCGCGTTCAGATCAAGGCCCTGCGCATAGACCAGCCGCCCGGCGTGTTTGAGTTCGCAGCCAAGGCCGATGGCCTGATCGGCATAGACGCCGCCCGCATAGCCGCGCCCTGACCGCTCCAGGGTGCGCGCAACGGTGAAATAGCGCTGGCCGTCCGGCGTTTCGATCACCTGGGTCAGGATGCGGCCCGGCGTCTGAAACGCCTGATGCAGGTTCCAGCGCGGGCAGGCGCCGCCATAGCGCGAAAACGGAAACGGCCCGGCGGAAAAGCGCTTGGAGACATTGCCCGCGCAGTCGATGCGCATCAGAAAGAAGGGCGCGCCGCGCGCCCCCGGCCGCGACAGGGTGGTCAGGCGCTGCGCCGCCTGCTCGAACGACGCCTCGAACGGGGCGCGCACCAGGTCGATATCATAGCCGGTCTGTTCGGCCTCGCGCAGGAAACGCCCATAGGGCATCAGGACGGCGGCGGCCAGATAGTTGAGCAGGGCGATCCTGTAGAGCCGCGCCGAGGCCAGGTCCGGGGCGCGGGCGACCTCGACCATCGCCGCGATCTCGGCGCCGTGTTCGGACAGGGCCAGTTGATAGGCGACCGCAAAGCGCCGCGACGAGGCGCCGAGGGTTTCGGAAATCATCAGCCGCCGGCGATGCGGATCGTAGCGGCGCTGATAGATCATCATCACCTGAGCGGGCATCAGGCGGATATCGACGCCGTGCCGCGCCGACAAACGCTGCGCCGCCGCCGCCTCCAGCGTGTGCGGATCATTGCTCAGGTTCTCGAACAGCGCTTCGCCCAGTTCGTCGAGATCGGGAAAGAAGTTGTGGTGGCTCTGGATTCGGTCGCGCACCCAGTCGCTGGGCGAATCCTCAACGCTGTCCTCCGGCGGGCGGGCCTCCAGCGCGTCGCGTTTGCGCCGCTCCTGATAGGCGCGGTAAAGCCGCGTCACCGCCTCGGCGGCCATGGGCGAGGACGCCGCCAGTTCGGAGATTTCCCGGCGCGGCAGGCGTAAGTCCTTGAACAGGGGATCGGCGAAGATTTCGACCAGATCGGCCTCGCCCGACGGCTCGGACTCGTCGGTGAAGCTGCGCAGGTCAATATCGTAGGTCGCGGCCAGTTTCAGCAGCACCTGCGCGGTCACCGGGCGCTGATTGCGCTCCAGATGGTTGAGATAGGAGGGCGAGACGCCAAGGTCCGCCGCCATCTGCGTCTGGGTCAGATTCAGGTCATAGCGCAGCCGCTTGAGCCGACCGCCCAAAAAAAGCTTTCGCTCCAGATCCGCCATGCGCGCCTCCAGGCCGTGTCGTTAAGCCATCCTGACATTAAGTCACAAATTTACAAAACGTGCAATGTCGTCTTTTTCCAAATGACGCGGTTTGCGTGGCTCATAACCTTCTAATTCCTGCCTTTAAAGCGCTTAATGCTGTCACGCCAAACGGCGCCGTCGCGTCGGGAAAGGAGACAGATTATGACAAATTTACCCCTATCCACACCTCAACCGCCGCAGGATGCGGTCTTTTACGCTGTCTCCTTCGGCCTGTGGGGCGGCGCGATCAGCCTGTTCACCCCCGGCCTGCTGCGCGCCCTGCGCACCGACGCAGCCCCGCAACCGACCTCCCCACCGCCTTCAGAAGGATGATCTCCATGACCACGTTCCACGATCTTGTCCCCCACGCGCCGCAAGGCCGCTTCGACGGCGTCAGACGTCCCTATTCGCCCGATGAGGTTCTGGCCCTGCGCGGCTCGCTGACCATCGAACAGACCCTCGCGACGCGCGGCGCCAACCGTTTGTGGGCATTGCTGCGCGACGAGCCCTTCATCAACGCCCTGGGCGCCATGACCGGCAATCAGGCCATGCAGATGGTGCGCGCCGGGCTGAAGGCCATCTATCTGTCCGGCTGGCAGGTGGCGGCGGACGCCAACACCGCCTCGGCCATGTACCCGGACCAGTCGCTGTATCCGGCCAACGCCGCCCCCGAACTGTGCCGCCGCATCAACCGCACCCTGCAACGCGCCGACCAGATCGAGCATAGCGAAGGCGGCAGCCAACGCGACTGGTTCGCGCCGATCGTCGCCGACGCCGAGGCCGGTTTCGGCGGCCCGCTCAACGCCTTCGAGATCATGAAGGCCTTTATCGAAGCGGGCGCGGCGGGCGTGCATTTCGAGGACCAGCTCGCTTCGGAAAAGAAGTGCGGCCACTTAGGCGGCAAGGTGCTGATCCCGACCCAGGCGCATGAGCGCACCCTGACCGCCGCGCGGCTGGCCGCCGACGTGATGGGGACGCCGACCCTGACCATCGCCCGCACCGACGCCGAATCGGCGCAACTGATCACCTCGGACATCGATGAGCGCGACCATCCGTTCATCGACCGCAGCGCGCGCACGGTGGAGGGCTTTTACCGCCTCAAACCCGGCACGGGCCTCGACCACTGCATCGCGCGCGGCCTCGCCTATGCCGATTACGCCGACCTGTTGTGGTGGGAGACCTCGCACCCCGACCTTGACGATGCGCGCAAATTCGCCGAAGCCGTCCATAAGCGCCATCCGGGCAAGCTTTTGGCCTATAACTGCTCGCCCTCGTTCAACTGGAAGGCCAAGCTGGACGACGCCACCATCGCCAAATTCCAGCGCGAGCTGGGCGCCATGGGCTATAAATTCCAGTTCGTCACCCTGGCGGGCTTCCACGCGCTCAACAACGGCATGTTCGAGCTGGCCGACGGCTATCGCGACCACGGCATGGCCGCCTATTCGGAGCTGCAACAGCGCGAATTCGCCAATGAGGCGCGCGGCTACACCGCCACCCGCCACCAGCGCGAAGTCGGCACCGGCTATTTCGACAAGGTCGCCCTGACCTTAAGCGCAGGCCGGTCCTCGACCACCGCCATGAAGGAATCCACCGAAGCGGCGCAGTTCGCCGCTGAATAGAGGAGTACGTGTTATGGAAACCAGCAATCGCGACGCCATCATCGCCTACTGCCTGGCGCCTTTGAACCTCAACCCCGACGCCGAAGCCATGCGGGAAACCCGTCGCCGCCTCGACCACGCGCTCAAGACCTTCCAGTCGCAGATCGCGCGGCCTGTCAGCGTCGATTTCTCGCGCATGCCCGCGCTCGTCATCAACGAAGCCGCCCACGGCTACGAATAGCCCCGCTCCCCCCTCTCCCCTCAGGCGAGGGGAGAGGACGGGAAACAAGCCGCGTCAGCGGCGCAGGTGACCGGGTGAGGGGCGCGGTTGCCGTTCCCGCTAAACCTCCTTAAGTCAAAAGGAACCGCTCACATGCCTTTGGACGCTCCCATGCCGCTGCCCCACATCCACGCCCCCGTCACCGGACGCATGGCCGAGATCCTGACCCCGGAGGCGCTCGGCTTTCTGGCCGAGCTGCACCGGCGCTTTGAGCCGAAACGCCAGCAGCGCCTGACGGTGCGCCGCGCGCGGCAGTCGGGCTTCGATTCCGGCCTCCTGCCCGACTTCCTGCCGGAAACAGCGGAGGTCCGCGCCGCCGACTGGACCGTCGCGGCCATCCCCGCCGACCTGATGGACCGCCGCGTCGAGATCACCGGCCCGGTCGATCGCAAGATGATCATCAATGCGCTCAATTCCGGCGCCAAGGTCTTCATGGCCGATTTCGAGGACGCCAATTCCCCGACCTTCGCCAACTGCATCGACGGCCAGATCAATCTGAAAGACCGCTGGGAAGGCCGCCTCGACTATACCGACCCGACCACCGGCAAGGCCTACAGGCTCGGCGCGAATCCCGCCGTGCTGAAGGTGCGCCCGCGCGGCTGGCGGCTGGATGAGCGCCACGTCACGGTCGACGGCCAGCCCACGTCGGGCGCCCTGTTCGATTTCGGCCTCTACATGTTCCACTGCGCCAGACTGACTCTGGCGCACGGCTCCGGGCCTTACTTCTACCTGCCCAAGCTGGAAAGCCATCTGGAGGCGCGGCTGTGGAACGAGGTCATCGTTTTCGCGCAAGACTGGCTCGACCTGCCGCATGGGACGGTCAAGGCGACCGTGCTGATCGAAACCCTGCCCGCCGCCTTCGAGATGGACGAGATCCTGTTCGAGCTGAAGGACCACATTGTCGGCCTGAACTGCGGGCGCTGGGACTATATTTTCAGCTTCATCAAGACCTTCGCCGAGAACCCGGCCTTTGTGACCCCCGACCGGTCGAAAATGACGATGGGCGAGGCCTTCCTGAACGCCTATTCGCTGCGCCTGATCCAGACCTGCCACCGTCGCGGGGCGTTTGCGATGGGCGGCATGGCGGCGCAGATTCCGGTGAAGAACGACCCCGAAGCCAACGCCATCGCCTTCGCCAAGGTGCGCGCCGACAAGCAGCGCGAAGCGTCCAACGGCCATGACGGCACCTGGGTCGCCCATCCCGACCTCGTGCCGGTGGCGATGGAGGTGTTCGACCGGCTGATGCCGGGGCCGAACCAGCTCCACGTCCTGCGCGAGGATGTGACGACGACGCAGGCCGACCTGCTGCGCCTGCACGACGGCGCGCGCACCGAAGCGGGCCTGCGCGAAAACATCCGCGTCGGCGTGCAATATATCGAGGCGTGGCTGCGCGGCAAAGGCGCCGTGCCGCTTTACAATCTGATGGAGGACGCCGCCACGGCGGAGATTTCGCGCACCCAGGTCTGGCAATGGATTCGCCACGCCGCCAAGCTCGACGACGGGCGCACGGTGACCAAGGACATGGTTCTGGCCCTGATCGACGAGGAGACGCAGCCCTTTTCAGGCGGTCGCTTCAAAGAGGCGCGCGCCCTGTTCACCGACCTGGCCACCGCCGCTCACTGCCGCGACTTCCTGACCGTACCGGCCTACGAGACGCTCGACTGACCCTGTAGCGCCGCCAGCGTTCCTCCAAAAAGTGACCCCAACGCGCTCTGAGCAGGGATTTAACCACGGACGACGGCCTTTGGCCGTCTTCACGGATCGCCGCTGACGCGGCGTACACGGACGAAAAGGAGAGCGCGGACGGCGCAGCGCCTCCCTTATCCGTGCAGATGGCCGAAGGCCATCATCCGTGTTTTGGCTGCGCCGAACGCCGTTTCCGTGGTTCAATCCAAATCTGCGT
>DATMTF010000181.1:0-11600 GCA_035565015.1 Asticcacaulis sp.
GTCAGAGCCCAGACCAGGGCATCGGCCCTGTCTGGGCTTTTGGCCGGGCTCTGATTCAGCGTCTCCGAACCCAGCGCCATCAATTCCTCATCCAGCGCATTGAAGCGCCCGCCATCGCCCGGACAATGCGTCACACGCCCCTGCTCATACAGCGCCGCCACCGGCTCGGCGCGCCGCCGCTTGCCGTCGCGCGCATGCACGAGCCGGATCGGCGCTTCGCAACCGGCCTGAGCCAGCAGGGTCCGCACCATCTCGCCGCCCTGATTGGCCTCGGCCACGACCTGCCGCGCCCCATGCTCGCGCGCGACCGCCGCTGCCTGCCGCGCCCAGCCGAGCGGCGACAAGCCGCTGACCGTCGCATCGCAAAGCACGTAGCCGCGCTCACCCCGCCGCCCCGCCGCCACAATGCCGCAGGCGTCGCCGTGGCTGCTTGCAGGCGGATCGACCGCCACGATCACCTCGTCGAACGCGGGCGGCCGCGCCCCGTAACAGCGCGCCAGATCGTCCGCCCGCCACAGGGCCGCGCCCGCATCCTCGACCACCAGTCCGTCCAGTTCCTGCGCCGCCAGCCTCGTGCCGCCGTAAAGCGCGGTCAGCCCGTTCAGAAACACCTCGGACAGCCCGGCCAGATTGTCCTGCGTCGCCGCCCGCGTCACCGCCGCGCCGTCTTCCTTCATCAGCGCCTTGAGCGCCGCGATCGGCTTCGGCGTCGTGGTCACGCACAGCCGCGGCGTCTCGCCCAGCCGCAGGCCCATGCGCAGTTGCGCCAGAGTCTCGGCGGGCGCCCGCCACGCGCAGAACTCATCGGCCCAGGCGTAATGAAACTGCGGACCGCGCAGCCGCTCCGGCTCCTCCGCCGAAAAAGCGTAGGCCACGCCGCCGTCCGGCCAGCGCAACCGCCGTCGCGACACCTCATAAAAGGGCCGGTTGCCCGGCTCGGAGACATTGCGCAGACCCGACGGCCCGTCGATCATCACCTCGCGCACATCATGCAGGGTCGGCCCGATCAGGGCCACACGAAAGCCCTGCGTCATCAGGCCCTTCACCCATTCGGCCCCGGCGCGCGTCTTGCCCGCCCCGCGCCCGCCCAGAAACAGCCAGCTATGCCAGTCGCCCTGCGGCGGCGTCTGCTCCTCACGCGCCCAGATGTTCCACGCCGTCAGCATGCGTTTCAGCGTCGCCGCATCGTGCCGCAGCAGCCAGAGCTGAAGAACTCCGGGAGGCCATGTAGCGAGCCATTTTATGTTCAAACTCCAGTCGCAGGGCGTCCACAGCGGCTGCGCCTGCGCCTGCTCCCACTCCGTCATCGGCTTCGTCATCCATCCCCGCCTCGTCCTGCGTCTTCGCCTGCGGATACGCCTCGGCAAACGCCTTGCGCAGCAGCGCCAGCACCTTGAGCCGCTTCTCGATGTCCGGATCGTCCGGATCGTCCTTGCGCGCGGCCATCAGCGCGTCGAAATCCTTGCGCAGCGCCGTCTCGTACTTGCTCCGCGTCTCGGCCAGCCGCACCGCCAGAGGGCGCGATTTGCCCCTCGGCCTGGCGCGCTTCGTTTTGGGTGGGGCCGAAGCCGCTTTTCCGTCCATGCACACACTATAGGTCAGGACCGGCATAGGAGGACGCCCCACCGAAACTTTCCGACAGGACGTTGATTTTATTAAAAAAGGAAATTCAGACGGCGCGGATAAGTCAGTGCCTGGACGGCGCGTCGGCGCTTTCGCGCATCACCACGCGGTGCGGCGCCATCTCATAATGGTGCGCGGGCGGCTTGGCCGAGGTCTTGGCGGCGTTGACCTGATCGACGATCATCTCGACCGCGCGCGCGCCGATCAGCTTGAGCGGCTGATGCACGGTGGTCAGGGGCGGCCAGATGATCTCCGACACCGGCGTGTCGTCGAACCCGGTCACCGACAGGTCGCGCGGTATCTCCAGCCCCAGCTTGTGCGCCGTGAACAGGGCGCCGACCGCCATATCGTCATTGGCGCAGATCAGCGCCGTCGGGCGCTCCGGACCGGCCAGCAGCCGCGCCGTCGTCTCCACCCCCGACCGGAAGCTGAAATTGCCGCGCGCGGTGCGCATATCCTTTTCGTCCAGCCCCTGCTCATGCAAGGCGCGGCGGAACCCGGCATAGCGCTCCTCGGCGGACAAATGGCCTTCCAGCCCCTTGATGAAGCCGAGACGGCGATGGCCCAGATTCAGCACATGCCGCGTGATCTCATAGCCCGCCACCTCGTCGTCGACGCCGATGCCGGAGGCCAGGGCGCGCGCCTCGCGTCCAGCGGCGATGCACACCACCGGCGTCCTGCGCGCCTGCAATTCGCGCAGCAGGTCCAGATCGTCGGAAAAGGGCGGGGTCAGCAAAAGCCCGTCGCAACGACGGCTGTCCAGCAGCTCCAGAATCGACTTCTGCTTGCTCAGCGAATGCTGGTTGACCGTGTGCATCAGAAGCTGAAAACCGCGTTCGGCGCAGCCGCGCAGCGCCCCCAGCTCCAGACCGGCGTGGTAAAACGAATTGGGCTGGCTGTCGAGGTCCGAGGCGTAGACCAGGGCCAGCACCTGACTGCGCCCCCCGGCCAGGAAGCGCGCCTGCATATTGACCTTGTACTGCAGCTTCTCGACCGCCTCCAGCACGCGCTTGCGCACCTCGTCGCGCACGTTCGGCCCGCCGTTCAGCACACGCGACACGGTGGCCCGCGCCACCCCTGACAGGGCGGCCACATCGTCAATCGTCGGTTTTCCGCCGCGCATCCCAATCCCATAAAACGCCGTTCAACAAACCCTTTTAGGCCGTTTCGGCGTCAGGAGACAAGCCCGGCCTTAACCTTCAGTTCTGCTTAACGATAAGCACCGCGACGATCGCCATGATCATCGTGATGATAACGGTCAGACTGGTGATGATGGTTGCGGTAAAGATCATGGTCATAGGCGCACGCGGACAGGCTCAAAAGGGTTGCGGAGGCAAGCAGGACAAGGGCGACGGCTTTCATGGCGCAAGCTCCTAACGATGGCCGTGGTGAATGCGGTACTGGCGATAGCCGTTATAGGAATCGCGCCGGAAATGCCGCCCGTCGTCGCGCCGCCACTGGCGATGCGCATCGCGGTACCAGAACCAGCCGTCATCGCCCCAATAGCCTTCGCTGACCGGCCCGTAATAGTCGTCATAATAGAGATCGTAATCGGCATAGCGGCCCGGACCGTGCCCGTAGCCATAGCCATAATCTGCGCAGGCGCCGGCTCCCGTTAGAACGAGCAGACTGCCCGCGATCAGCAGCATCCTCTTCATGGCGCGCCTCCTTCCGAAGTTTCCGGAAATCACCCTGCCCGCCAGAGCATAAATTCAAAAGCCGAACCCGACCCCGCGTTAACAATTATGAATAAAGATAGCTCACCTCTCATGCCTCCCCATCTTTGATGGGGAGGGGGACCGCGCGGGCAAAGCCCGCGTGGTGGTGGGGGTTCTTGCTTACGCCCCCTATGCCCCCTCGTCCGCCTCCCAGTCCGAGCGGTCCTCCAGCAGATCCCACGCCACAAAATCCAACGCCTCCTCAGGATCGCCCAAAGCCAGCTCCGACAGGGTCTGCCCGCGAATCGACACCCCCGACCGATGCACGGTTTCCCGATCCCCGGTGATCAGATAATGCCATTTCGGCAAAGGCTTGCCCTCATGCAGCCGCCGATAGGCGCAACTGAGCGGCATCCACAGCAAGTCCTCGATATTGCCCGGCGTCAGCTTGATGCAGTCCGGCACGAACTTTTTGCGGTTGGCGTAGTCCGAACAGGAACAACTCGCCGGATCGAACAGCTTGCAATGCACGCGCGTCGGAATGATCTCCGCCGTGTCCTCATCCTCGAACCGCACCAGACAACACAGGCCGCAGCCGTCGCACAGCGACTCCCACTCCTGCGCATTCATCTGCTCTAAGGTCTTCGTTTCCCAGAAGGGCCGCGTCTCATCCGTCATGCGGCGACATATAGGCGCTCAGGGCGCAGTTTGCATCTGTTTGTTGACGCAAGGACCACGCCGCGCCACAGGAGGACCATGCACAGCCTCGACGATCTCCTGAACGGCCGCCTCTCCGGCGCCACTCACCTGAAACTGAGCGCCAACCTCGACGCTTTTCCCGACGCCATTTTCGACCTGACCGACACACTGGAAATCCTAGACCTGAGCGGCAATCGCCTGTCGTCCCTGCCGCACGACCTCAACCGCCTGCATCGCCTGCGCATCCTGTTCTGCTCGAACAACCGCTTCACCGAGCTGCCGCCCGGCCTCGGCGCCTGCGAATCCTTACGCATGATCGGCTTCAAGGCCAACCGGATCGCGCGCGTCCCGCCGCAGGCCCTGCCGCCGCGCCTGCGCTGGCTGATCCTGACCGACAACGCGGTCGAGACCCTGCCCGCCGAACTCGGCCAGCGCCCCGCCCTGCAAAAGCTGATGCTGGCGGGCAACCGCTTGTCCGCCCTGCCCGACCTGTCGGCCTGCGCAAATCTGGAACTGCTGCGCCTGTCGGCTAACCGCTTCGAGGCCCTGCCGCCAACCCTCTACGCCCTGCCGCGCCTGACCTGGCTGGCCTATGCGGGCAATCCGTTCACCCATGCCCGCGAAGCCGCCGCGCTCCACGAGGCTGACCTCCCCCATATCGACTGGAGCGATCTCTCCTTAAGCGAACGCCTCGGCGAAGGCGCCTCCGGCCACATCCACGCCGCGCGCTGGATCAGCCGGGACCAATCCGTCGCCGTCAAGATATTCAAGGGCGACGTCACCAGCGACGGCCTGCCGCAAAGCGAATTGAGCGCCGCCCTCGCCGCCGGCAATCACGACGGCCTGATCCCGCTGCTGGGCCGCGCGCAAAGCCCGGAGGGCCGCGACGCCCTGATCATGCAGCGTCTGCCGCCATCCTTCCGCCCCCTGGCCGGACCGCCCGATTTCGACACCTGCACCCGCGACATCTACGCCAAAGACACGCGCCTCACCACCGACCAGACGCAAATCATCGCCGCCGACCTCGCCTCAGCCCTGTCCCACCTGCACCATCAGGGCCTGACCCACGGCGACCTCTACGCCCACAACATCCTCTATGACGGCGAATCCGCCCTGATCACCGACCTCGGCGCCGCCTCCCCCCTGCCCGCAGACGATGAGCAGCGTGCGTTTCTGCAAGCCCTCGACCGCCGCGCCTATGGCGTTCTGATGGAGGAACTGACCAAATGCAGCGAATAGCTTCGTGTGTAAGAGCGTTTCCCCAAAAAGCGGTTCCACTTTTTGGATAAGGTAGAGCGACAAAGCTAAGACTTGGAGCGCCGATCCGATTCCATCAGATAGAAAAGCGCTCTACCTACAGGCAGTCATTAGCCGCCGCGGCAAGATTGGCGGCCTTTACGGCGTAGCCGCAACCACGGTGTCAGAGGAGTGGCCGCGCCTCGCATGCGGCTTGCTGAACACAGAGATCAATCATGCCATTTTTAACCGCCGCGACAGAGCGGCGCGGCGAGGATTTTTGCCTTCTCGCCGCCTTGCGCCCCCACGCCTATGTCAAAGCGCTAAGCCGGGGCGAGATGATCGTCTGGCTGCTGTCTTTCTCCTTGCTGCTGCATCTGTTTCTGGCCGCTGTCGTGCCCCTGACCGCCGACGAAGCCTATGCCGTCGTCGTGTCGCGCGGTCATGCGCTGTCCTATTACGATCATCCGCCGCTGGCTTTCGCGATGGCGCGTTTCATGGCCGATCTGACCGGGCGCGAAACCCCATTCGTCACGCGTTTGCCATTCGTCTTCATGGGCACAGGATCGGCTATTTTGCTGTTTGACATCACCCGACGCTTTTACGGAACGCGCGCAGCGCGCTGGGCATGCGCGGCCTTCTGTCTTTCCCCTTTCTTTTTCAGCTTTGCTCAGGGGCTGATTATGCCGGACGGACCGCTCGACTTCTTTCTGCTGCTTTGCTTCTGGCTGATCCAGCCGGTTCTGTTCATGAACCGCGGGCACGTCCTGAGCTGGCCGGGCGCGGGTCTGGCTCTGGGGCTGGCGATGATGAGCAAATATCAGGCCGTACTATTTGCCGTCGCGGCGCTATTTGTACTGGCGCTGACGCCTCAGGGCCGACGCCAGTTCGTACGTCCGGGACTGTGGATCGGTCTGGCGCTTGCTTTTGCCGGCGCCTTGCCCGTCTTTATCTGGAACGCGACCCACGACTGGGCGTCCTTCAGTTTTCAAACCGCGCGGGCCTATCATCACACGCCGCTCCTCGGTCATGCCAGTAATGTTCTCGCCGTTCTGATCGGGCAGGCTATCTATCTGATGCCGGTCGCCTGGTTGACGACGCAGAGGCGGATTCTCATGGGCCTGAAAGCCGGGCGAGAGACGCCGGATTTCACCCTGGCCCTGCTTGCCGTCCTGCCGATCGCGGTTTTCGATCTGGTCGCGCTGACCGGTCGTCATTCGCTGCCGCACTGGAGCATGAGCGGTTTTATGTTCGCCCTGCCGATGCTCGGTTACTGGCGCGCCCGGCAAACCGGTCGGTGGCGGATGCGGCGTCTGATCCTGGCGGGCGGCGTGGTGGCGAGCGCGACCCTGATCCTGGCTGCGCAGGCGCAATTCGACCTGACGGCGCGTCTGCCGGGGCCGCTGCATCGTGACGATCTCGGTTGGCAAAACCTGCCCTGGCGCGCGCTGAGCCGCGCCGTTGCGCAGAACCGGTTCGTGGTGACGCCCGACTGGGTCAGCGCAGGGCAGGCGGGTCTTGCGATCGGGCCGGGCCGGGCGATCCGGGTGCTGGGGAATGCGCACCAGTTCAGCTTTATGGATCAGGGACGGGGCATGGATAAGGGTGATTACGTCGCGGCGGTTCCGGTCGGCGGCGCAATTGATCTGGGCGCTTTGCTGCAGACCTATCGACTAACAGGTCCGGTGCGGATCATCCCGCAGGATCACGCCGGACGCGCCGCCTTTGATCTGATCGTCGCGCCCATCATGGCGAAATAAAAAAGACGTCGGCGCGCCTGAACGCCGACGTCTTCCCTCAGAGCGGTCCGGCTTATGGCCGGAACCGCCTTTGGAGCTTAATTTCCGCCCTGCGAGGCCGCATAACCACGCAAAGAGGTCATCAGGCCGGTCATGGTCGAGATAAAGCTGTCCTTGGCGACGCTGCCTGACGCGTTCGGGTCGAGCGCCTGCCAGGTCTTGTCGAGGCCGTAGGCTTTGAAATTGGCGGGTGGGCTCAGCGTCCTGAAGGCGTCGGCCAGTTGCGGCTTGGTGATGCTGCCGCTGTTTTGATTATCGATACTGGCGAAAAGGTCCGACATACGCTTGGCTGGCGGCATGGGAGCGCTGACCCCCGTCATCGCCCAACTGGAGGAAACGCCGCCAGGGCCTGAAACAGGAATGCTCATAATGTCCTCGAAAATGTTGAAAAAGCCGACAGGCTGTCCATGAAACATGCAGCCCCGATGCCTTTGACACCGCGCCTCCCATAAGTCCGTATTGTCGGAAAACTCTTTTTTCGCTGTGAGATCGTAAAGCCACATTTTGACCGGAATTGCCGGTAATGCGATAAGGCCGGATCGTTGCTTTCCTTGATTTTTCTTTATGACTTCACCCCTGCTCAACGTCTATCTGGAGAAGCGCGCCATGTTGGTGCGCTATTTCACGGCGCGGGCGCGCGACGCCTGCGTCGCTGAGGATATCGTTCAGGAACTTTATCTGAAGATCGCCGTACGCAAGGATGACGTCTCCGTCGAAAACCCGTCGGCCTTTCTGTTCCGCGCCGCTAACAATATCTGGCTGAACCGTATGCGAGGCGAGGGACGCGACAACCGCCGCAATGGCCAATGGCATGAGATCCATCGGCAGGCCGTTGGCGAGGAGATGGTAGTCGACGAGCCCGATGCCGAGACACGCTTACTGGCCCACCAGCAACTCGATCTGGTGATGAAGGGCGTGGCGGCGCTGCCTGAGCGCACGCGCACAATTTTTCGCCTGCATAAGTTTGACGGCCTCAATCAGGCCCAGGTGGCCGAACGGCTGGGCGTGTCCAAAAGCACGGTCGAGAAGCATTTGTGCGCGGCTCTGAAATCGCTTATGGCGCTGGCGCGGGATGGCCCTGGTCCCTGAATGCCGCAAAAAAGCCGCCAGTTTGCAAATATTTCGCAGCAACCGGCGCAAACCTGTACGATCCCGCCCAGGTGGCGGTGTCCTATGAACAAACGCACACGATCTCATACCGAAGCCCCATGTCGCACACGTCCGAAACGCCAGAGTTGCAGGAACAGGCCATAGCCTGGGTCGTGCGCGTCCATGCGTCCGATATGGCGGATGACGATATCGTCGCCCTGACGGAATGGCTGGAAGCCGATCCGGCGCATCTGGCCGCCTTCGACGCCGCCGAACGGGTTTGGCTGGCGACGGATGCGCCTGCGCCGCCGGCGCAGGTGGTCAGCCTGGCCGCGCGGCGCGTTTCAAAGTCGTCTTCATCCTCACGACGTTTCTGGATCGGCGGCGGCGTCGCCGCAGGACTGGCGCTCCTGCTCCTGCCGGGCCTGTGGCTGGCGAACAGGCCGACGCTTTATGAAACGACTGTGGGGCGGACGCGCGAGGTGGTCCTGTCGGACGGCACCCGGCTGCATCTGAACAGCGACACCCGCATCTTCGTGCGCCTGAAGCGCTCGGCGCGAGATATCCGTCTGGAGCGCGGCGAACTGGCGCTGGAGGTTGCGCATGACGCCAACAGACCCCTGAGCGTTCTGGCGGGAGACACCGTACTGCGCGACGTCGGCACTATATTCGACGTCCTGCGGCATAATGGCGCGGTAAGCGTGACCGTGAAAAGCGGCGCCGTGGCGATCCTGCGCAAGGGCGAGGCGGCGCAACCGCCTGCGCAGACCCAGATTTTACACGCGGGCGACCAGGCGGTGATCGATGAAATGAGCGGGCGCGCGCAGCGTTCACAGGTCATGGTCGGCCCCGCTTTTGACTGGGAGCGCGGACAGGTGGTTTACCGCAACCGCTCCCTGGCTTATGTGGTGAGCGATCTGAACCGCTATTTCGCCAAACCGATTGAGGTTGACGCTGAAACCGGCAAGATCAACGTAACGGCTGTGCTCACGCTCGATTCGGAGGCCTCGGTTGTCCGCCGCCTGCAAGACTTCCTGCCGCTTGAGGCCGTTGAAACCGACAAGGCCATCATCCTGCGTCCGAAAACGGAAGAACGGCCTTAAAGCCTGCTCCGGACTGCTGGCTTTGGTCGTCGTCGCGCCGGCCGCAGCTCAGACGCAGCAGATCGTCATACCCGCCGAACCCCTGTCTCAAGCGATCATTGATCTGGCGCGCCAGACCGGCGCCAGCGTGGGCGGTGTAGATCCGGCGCAATGTCGCGCCAGACCGCGCCTTGTGCGCGCGCCGCGCGCGGATCTGGCGATGCGCCGCCTGCTGGCGGGCAGCCAGTGTCGTTTCGATACGCCGGAAGCCATGGTCTTCGTCCTGAAGCTCAAACCGCGTCTCGTTCTTCGCCTGCCGCAGCCCAAACCGCCTGCGCCGGATGCGCCTATCGAGATCATGGTGACGGCCAACAGACGTCTGCAGAACGCGGCGACGGCGGCGTCCGCCATCAGCGTGGTGGACGCCGATACGCTGGCGCGCTCTGGCGGCGATCTGGCCGATGCTGCGTCGCAGGTCGCGGGACTGACCCTGACCAATCTGGGCGCCGGGCGCGACAAGATTTTGCTGCGCGGCCTGTCCGATGGCGTATTCACCGGTCGGACGCAATCGAGCGTCGGGCTCTATCTTGACGATGCGCCTATCACCTATAATGCGCCTGATCCTGATCTCCTCCTCGTGGATATGGCGCGGGTCGAGGTGCTGAAGGGGCCACAGGGCGCGCTCTACGGCGAAGGCTCCATCTCCGGAGTGGTGCGGCTGGTGACGCGCCCCCCCGATCTGACCCGTTATAGCGGCGAGATCACCGCCGGACTGGGCCTCAGCGATCATGCCGACGCTTCAAGCCGCGTCGAAGGCGTGGTGAATGTTCCGCTGCTTAAAGACCGGTTCGGCGTGCGTCTGGTCGGCTACACCGACCAGGCCGGAGGCTATATTAACGACGCCCTGACCGGCGCAAAGCATATCAATGGCGTCCAGCGTTTCGGCGCGCGCCTTTCGGCGACCTGGCGCCTCAATGACGACTGGTCGCTGACGGCCAGCCAGGCGTCGCAGCATATCAACGCCAAGGACAGTCAGTATGTGTCCGGCGCCCTTGGTCCGTATACGCGCGCCTTAGCTGTGCGCGAGCCTCATGATAACGATTTCTCGCAAGGCGCGCTGGCCTTGCAGGGGCGCACCCGTTTCGGGACCGTGAAACTTACGCTCAACCACCTGCATCATCAGCTCGACAGCCGTTACGACGCCAGAAATCTGGCCGGGACATACGGTCTGCCGGACTCGACCGGCCTGGTTTACGATCAGGCGCAGGCGGTCGAGCTGACCACGCGCGAGCTTTCGCTGGTCTCGCCGTCGGACCAGCGTCTGCGTTGGCTCGTAGGCCTCTTTTCCGCGCAAAGCGCCGAACGCCTGACGCCGCGCCTGTCGGACGCCGCTACGCAGGAGTCGGTCTATAGCGAACACCGCCATGACCGGATTACGACCCTGGCGGGGTTCGGCGAGATCAGTTACGATCTGACGCCGCGCTGGAGCGCCTCATTGGGCCTGCGCCAGACCCGGATCAGGCACGATATCGACAGTCGGTTGGAAACCCGGACGACGAGCGGCGATCAGAGCGAACAGGTGATCGATCACGCCGTATCCACGCGACTGTCGCATCAGGTCACCTTCCGTTATCGTCCCGGCGATCTGGCGACCTTCTACTTTCAGTCGGGCGAGGGGTATCGCAGCGGCGGCTTTAACACCACGCACCTCTATGGAACGGCGGCCATTCCGGCGCGCTATGCCGGCGATGAGCTGAATTCCTACGAAATCGGCGCCAAGCTGCGCTGGCCTTCGCTGAATCTGCGCGTGGACGCCGCCATATTCAAGGCGTACTGGCGTGATCTGCAAAGCGATCAGTTGCAAGCGGACGGTTTGCCCGTAACGGTGAATATCGGCAATGGCGTCAATACCGGCCTGGAACTCGAAGCGGTATGGACGCCGCTCCCTGATCTGACCTTGAAGGCGGCGGGGCTGATGAACGATCCGCAGGTGACGCGTCCGAATCCGAACTATGTCACCAGTGAAGATTCCGGCCTGCCCTATATTGCCCGCCAGAGCCTGAGCCTGTCGGCGGACTGGCGGCGTCAATTGGGCGACTGGACATGGCGCTCAGGGGGCGAGTTAGACTGGCGCGGACGCTCGCACCTTAATTTTGGTTCGTTGCAGAGCATAGAGATGGGCGGCTATGCAGTGCTGAATATCAGCGCCAGTCTGGAGCGGGACAATCTGCGTTACAGCTTAAGACTGGACAATGCGCTGGGGACGGACGCCAATAGTTTCGCCTACGGCAATCCGTTCAGTCTGGGCGTCGCCTCGCAGACCACGCCGCCGCGTCCTCAGACCCTTTGGATCGGCCTGACGCGCGGATTTTAAACCCGTCACAAACCCACGACACCGCCCGCAGCCAGACCTC
>DATMTF010000182.1:0-2687 GCA_035565015.1 Asticcacaulis sp.
GCCGCCAGTCGGCGTCGCTGTCGCCTTCCGGCAGCAGAAAGCGCGCCCGGCCTTTCCGGTCGAAGACATAGACGCTGGTGGAATGAACGGGCGCCATGCCCGATAGCACCGGCCAGGCCGCGCGAAGCCGCCGGGCCAATCCCTCCGCGCGCGGATCGCTCAGACCTGTCAGAACCGGGCTGTCATAGGCGCTTAGATAGGCGCGCAACACCTGCGGCGGGTCGCTCTGCGGGGTCACGCTGACGAACAGGATGCGCACATCCCGGCCTGACGGGTCGAGGCTGCGCGTCAGCCGGGTCAGATGCGTCAGGATCAAGGGGCAGGCGTCCCCGCAGCCAGAATAGCCAAAATAAAGCAATACAGTATGACCAAGAAGCTCATCCTGATTAAGAAGATGAGCCTCATCGTCCCGAAGCGTAAATTCAAGCGGCGGCAGGCGATGGCCGATGTCGATGGCCGCCCGCGCCGGAACGGCGGTCAGCGCCATGAACAGGGCCGCGGCCCGAAGCCCGCCGCCGCGCCTCATGCGCCGTGATAGCCGCCGACCAGCGGCAGAATCTCGCCCGTGATGTAGCTCGACATCTGCTTCGAGGCGAGAAAGACATAGGCGGGCGCCATTTCCTCCGGCTGCGCCGGTCGTTTCATGACGGTCCTGGCGCCGAACTGCGTAATCTTGTCCTCGGTCTGGTCCGCCGGATTGAGCGGCGTCCAGACCGGCCCCGGAGCGACGGCGTTCACCCGTATGCCCTTGGGCGCCAGATGCGTCGCCAAAGACCGCGTAAAGGCGTGAATGCCGCCCTTGGTCATCGAATAATCGAGCAGAGCCGCATTGCCCAAAAGCCCGGTCACCGAGCCGGTATTGATGATCGCGCCGCCGTAGGGCAGATGCGGCGTCGCCGCCTGCGCCATGTGGAAATAGCCGTAAAGATTGGTGCGCAGGGTCTTATCGAACTGCGCTTCCGTCAGGTCTTCAAACTGGCCGACATGCTGCTGAAACGCAGCATTATTGACCAGAATATCCAGCTTGCCGAAAGCGTCGAGCGTCTTCTCGACCGCGCTGAAACAGAAGGCGCGGTCCGTGACATCGCCCGGAATCAGCAGACATTTTCGCCCTTCCGCCGCGACGAGGCGCTGGGTTTCCTGCGCGTCCTCATCTTCACATTCATAGACAATGGCGACATCGGCGCCTTCGCGCGCGAACAGGATGGCCACCGAACGACCGATGCCGGAATCGGCGCCGGTGATCAGCGCCGCGCAGTCCTGCAACTTGCCGGAGCCCTTGTAAAAAGGCGCATCGCAATAGGGCTGCAACTCCAGATCGGCCTCAAGGCCGGGCTTGGCCTGATGCTGTCCGGGCAGGGGCGGCTCAGGATAGAGCCGCGCGCCCGCCTGCATGGCGCCTTGGACCTTGCGGGCCGGAGCATGACGTTCGGCCTTCTCCGCCTGCTTCTGAATTTCGCGCGCGGCCTCAGCCGCCTGGTCGCCCTTGGTTTCTGCGTCGAGCATCGTTCCGTCTCCATCTCTCGATCCGCCCGCCGTTTGTCTGGTTTCAGTTATGATTTTCCGTAAGCCTCCGGCGCATCTGACCGCGGGTCGGTTCGCCCGTAGTCGCCGCGCTCATCATGGCCCTCGCCCTGCTGCGCGGGCGGCGCGATGCGCGCCTTCACCATCCGGGCGCTCTCATCGCCGGGCGGTTGCGCAGGCGCGCCGACATCCGCGTCGGGCGGACCTTTCAAGCTGGATTCGGCGTCCATATCTGGCCTTTGCGCCGCGCGCGTCGCCGACCCGCCCGAACGAACGCGATCTTCCGCGCGCGTCTCGGTATTGACGGCGCGGCCTTGCGGCGTGAGGGAATCAACGTGGTCTGTCGGCATGGTGGTTCTCCCAAAGCCGCCAGCATGCAAGGGGCGACCTCAATATTCAAAGCGCGCGGCGACTATCTGAGTAAGAATTACGCAAGCTCCGGCTCCACGCGCGCCTTATGCGATCCATACCTGTGCGATCCATAAATGTCGCACAGAGCCTGCATCACATGCGCGATTGCCGCATTCTCAAGCCGGTACCAGATGGTCTGGCCGTCGCGGCGCGTGGCCACCAGACCTTCGCTGCGCATGCGCGCCAGATGCTGCGATGCGCCCGTTTGCGTCAAATGAGCGCAGTCGGACAAGACGCCGACGCTGGCTTCGCCTTGCGCCAGTCGGCAGAGAATCAGCAGGCGCTGTTCGCTGGCCATAATCTTGAGCAGACGCGCCGCCGAAGCGGCGCTATGTTCAAGCTCTGACAGAGCGCTCGCAGGCATCCTCAGGTCATCCGGCTTCATTATAAACTTCAGGCTAGCTCGTGACGCATATCCGCGCCGGATTCGTCATCCAGCGTGCAATGCAGGGCTCGAAAAATATCGCGCCAGGGCTCGCCGTCCGGCGACAGGCGCTCAAGGCGGTCGATATAGACTCGAATGCTCATCGCTTCGCGATGATCGCGCACATGGTCGATGTGACGCAGCACCTGTTCGCGATACTCGCCGAACAGGCGCATACGGTCAGACGCGCTGCGCGCCTGACCCAGGCGCCGGGCCAGCTCCGAGAGTTGCGTGCGGCAGGATTGCGGCATTTGCACGGTAAAAACCTCCGTTTTTATTAATTTTTTTGAGGCTTTTAACTTAACAGCCCTGGGGTAAGAATGTCGCC
>DATMTF010000183.1:0-4652 GCA_035565015.1 Asticcacaulis sp.
GCGCCGGATGAGGCGCAGTCGCCGCGCGCGGCGGGCCTTCTGTCGCTGCGGCCGTTTCTGGCCCAGCCGCTCGACTATGCGCTGGCGGCGGGGGGCGTGGCCCTGTGTACGGGAGTCGGCCTGCCGTTCCGCGATCATACGCCGTCAAGCAATCTGGCCATGATCTATCTGACCGGCGTGGTGGTGATCGCCTCGCGTCTGGGGCTGGGGCCGTCGGTGCTGGCCTCGCTGCTCAGCGTGCCCGCGTTCAACTTCTTCTTCACCCGGCCCTATTACACCTTCAATTTTTACGACACCTATTATTACGTCACCCTGGCCTTCATGCTGGTCACCTCGCTGCTGGTCGGATCGCTGACCGCGCGCCTGTCGCTGAATGTGCAGCAGGTCAGCGACCGCGAACGCGAGACGCAAGGGCTTTACGATCTGTCGCGCGCCCTGTCCGCCGAACGCGCCGCCGAGCGCATCTGCGAGATCGCCGTCGCGCATCTGGCCGAGCCCTACGATCTGAACGTCACGGTCTTTGCGCGCGAAGGAACGGGCCTGCGCCTCTATCCGCAAAGCGGACTCAGCGACGACATGAAGGAGATGAGCGCGGTCAACTGGGTGGCGGGCAACGGCCAGATGGCCGGGCGCGACACCGACACCATGCCGTCGGCGACCGGTCTTTATCTGCCGCTCAGCGCCGAGGGCGAGACGATCGGCGTGCTGGGCCTGATGCCCAATGACGGCGCGCGTCCGTTTCGCGGCCCGGAGATCCTGCAATTCGGCACGGCGGCGGGCCTGATCGCCGGCGCCTTGCAGCGCGCGCGCCGCTCCGACGAGGCGGCGCAGTCGCGCGTCGAATCCGAAAACGAGCGGCTGCGCAACGTGCTTCTGTCCTCGTTGTCGCACGATCTGCGCACGCCGCTGACCGTGATGAACAATTCGGTCAGCACGTTGCTGCGCATGCGCAAGGACTTGCCGCGTAAGGCGATGGACGAACTAACCAGCCTGTGGGGACAACTGACGCGCCTGCAGAAATTCGTCACCAATCTCCTCAGCATGGCCGCGATCACCTCAGGCCAGATGACGTTCAACTTTCAGCCCTATCTGATCCAGGAAATCATCGGCGCGGCTCTGTCGCACACAGAGGCCGGACGCGAAAAACGCAGCGTACGCACGCAGGTGACCGGCGTCCTGCCCATGGTGCGCATCGATGGAGCGCTGATCGAGCAGGTTCTGGTCAATCTGATCGAGAACGCCTATCAGCACACGGCCAGCGACGGCGATATCCTGATTCAGGCCGAGCCGGAGGCCGACCGCGTGCGCGTCAGCGTCTCCGACAATGGCGCGGGATTGAAACCAGGGCAGGAGGCGCAGATTTTCGAGCAGTTCCAGACCGGCCAGACCCTGAGTTCGGACCGCTCCGGCGGGGCCGGCCATGGCGCGGGTCTTGGGCTCGCCATCTGCCGCGGCGTGATCCGCGCCCACGGCGGCGTCATCTACGCCCGCAACAACCGCGCGCCGCGCAAGGGCGCCAGCTTTATCTTCACCCTGCCCGTAGCCGAATGAGCCTATGAACGAACCTTTGATCCTGTGCATTGAGGACGATGCGGACATCCGCCGCTTTCTGAGGTCCACCCTGACCGCCAATGGCATGCAGGCGCTGGAGGCGGCCAGCGCCAGGGAAGGGCTGCACCTGGCCTCCAGCCGCAGCCCGGACGTCATCCTGCTCGATCTCGGCCTGCCCGATATGGACGGCATGGACGTCATCCGGCGGTTACGCGACTGGGGCGCGACGCCGATTGTCGTCCTGTCGGCGCGCGACCGCGAACGCGACAAGGTTTCCGCGCTCGAACAGGGGGCGGACGATTACCTGACCAAGCCCTTTTCCGCCGCAGAGCTGATCGCGCGCCTGCGCGTTGCGCAACGCCACGCCGGACGCCGGGGCAGCGACGCCGCCTTCGTGTTCGACCGGGGCGGGCTCTTCATCGACACTGCGGCGCGCAAGGTGATGCTGGACGGCGCCGAGGTGCGCCTGACTCCGATCGAGTACAAGCTGCTGCTGACCCTGGCGCGCCACGCCGACAAGGTGCTGCCGCATTCGACCCTTTTGGCTGAGGTGTGGGGCAGGCACGGTCAGGACACCCAGACCTATCTGCGCATCCATACCCAGCACTTACGCGAAAAGCTGAAGGACGATCCGCTCAATCCGCGCTTTATCGTCACCGAACCGGGCATTGGTTACAGATTAAAAAGCTAGTCTGCGCCCGCGCCGGGTTCAAGCGCCGTCTTGCAGGCCGCATGACATGTACATGGCATGTGGTCTGCATGTATCGCGCGGGCCGGTCGATGTCCAGCTTACCGGTAATTTCCAGTTGAAACGCCGCGCAGCGCGCTGAGCGACACCCCGACCACAACCGCCAGCGGCGTCCCTTATTACGACGACCGGTGGGTTGCGTACGCAGATTTGTGACATTTTGAACACTAAAATTGTCTGTGTATATGAAAGTGCAACGAATATGTCGTATATCGTATAAAATATTTTGACGTTCTCGAAATTCCATGTAGCCATAGACCCAGCGATATTTGTCAGGGGAATAGACATGGCGGCTAAAACTAAGACAAAATACGGGATGCTGGCGGCGACCGGCCTTTTGGCGGCGATTCTGTGCTCGCCCGCCTTGGCGCAGACGGTCTCCGGGGCGACCGACACGAAAACCGAGGCCGAGACCAAGGCCGAAAAGAAGGCGGAGGAAAACTCCACCCTGGTCATCGTGCGCGGCGTACGCGGCTCACTCAATGACTCGGCCAACAAAAAACGCAAATCCAAGCAGATTTCGGACTCCGTCTCGGCGGAAGACGCGGGCAAGCTGCCGGATAATAATGTTGTCGAGGCTCTGGCGCATGTCACGGGGATTCAGATTACACGCAAGCATGGAGAGGGCGCGGACCTCGCCATTCGCGGCATTCAGGAAGTCGGCACGACAGTCAACGGCAATGCGGTCGGCGGCGGTAATCTGCGCTCACTGAATCACAATGCTGAAAACGGGGCCATCTGCACCACGGCGATCAATTTCGGCTCTTGTCAGGACGAGGGCCCGACCTTGTCAGATGTGCCTGCGGCTTTGATCAAATCGGTCACCGTCTATAAAACCCGGTCCGCCGATCAGGTCGAAGGCGGCGTTGGCGGCGTCGTTAATGTCGAGCTACGCCGCCCTCTGGACCTGAACAAGGGCTGGACAGTCGCGGGAAGCTATCGCAATTCGTACAGCAGCATCGGCAATACGCAAAGCCCGACTTCCAGCCTGCTGGTCGCCGATCGCTTCGACACGCCAATCGGTGAAATGGGCTGGCTGGTTAATCTCGGTTACGCCAAGAACCGTTATCAGGAACAGCACCTTGTTACGGAAACCGTGCGCAACTTCTATGGGATCGCGGATCTGAACGGAAATGAGGCCCAGGACTATAACCCGATCCTGTTTCCCGATACGGCGCTCAGCCCCAACTATGTCACCGCCTATCGCATCTGGAACGGCCTGCAAAAGGGCACCAATTCGCGGCCCACAGCCAATATCGCCTACCAGTGGAAGGTCAACGACAATTTCGATATTGTCGCTGAAGGCAGTTGGCTCGGTTCGCGTGAGAGCGGCGAAAACGACTATATGAGCGTCATCACCGGCGAATACTGGGGCACGGATGGCAGCTATACCAATCTCGTCACCGCTGATGACGGTAAAACGCTGCAATCCTTCACGATCAATTCAACCAATGGCAATGTGCCGTTCAACATGTACGCCTCGTATTGGGAAAATAAGAGCGACACCTATACGACCAATCTGGAAGGTCATTTCCACAAGGATAACCTCCAGATCAATGGCAGCCTGCAGTACAACTGGACGACTCTGACCTCGGATAACATTTCGCAAATTCTTGCGCTTAAAAAGCTGTATTCTGTCGATGTGTCGTTCAATGACGCAGCCGCCAAAGGACCGCTGATTGAATTGCCTGCGGGTGTTTTGGACGATGTCTCCAACTACAATTTCAACCAGTTGCACAATGAGGTGAACAATTCGACCAGCCGCGATTTTAACGGCCAGATCGACATCACCTATCATATGAGCGACGACTGGTTCATCCGCGACATCCAGACGGGCTTCCGCCTCACCAGCCATTTCACCAATAATTATTTTGCGTATCGCGATGGCTATGTGGCCACCCCATTGTCGGATATGCCGCTGGCGGACAGCATCCAGTACACGCAACTGGGCAATGACGCCTTTTCGGCGTCCGGCTTTTATCATCTCAGCAATGACGCCATCCTGAGCAACTGGTCGGACTTCATCGCCTATATGAACGCTAACGACCAATGGCATGAAGACTGGACGACGCCCGTACCGACGGACAAAGACAATAATTCCTACCAGGAAAAGGAATTTACCCGCGCCTGGTACGGACAGATCAATTATGGCTTCACGCTTGGTTTCCCAGTTGACGGACAAATTGGTCTGCGCACGACGGCGACCGATGGCCAGAGCATTTCGACCTGGTTCCGCACCACAACCAAAACCGATTCGTCCGGCAATACGATCACTGCCGACCGCGGTGAGGTGGTTGCGGCAGGCCACTATAGCGACGCCATGCCCAATGTCAGAGCAACCATCCACTTCACC
>DATMTF010000184.1:0-3032 GCA_035565015.1 Asticcacaulis sp.
GGATCACGAACGCTTAATCCGCAAAAACAAAGCCCTCGCGGTTTGTCGCCGCGTGGGCCATTTATCAAATCCGCATCTTCCCTTTAAAAAGGGCTGCCAGCGAACCTGGTGTAGGCTTGCAGATCGCGTTTGGCAGCGTCACCGCGCCACAGCCGATCCAACAGAGCGCGGTGTATGCCTGAACGACTCATCCGCGTCAACCCCGGATAGGGAAAAATCCGGGAAAAAGTAAGCGCCTGAT
Organism: Asticcacaulis sp.; assembly: GCA_035565015.1. Taxonomy (GTDB): domain Bacteria; phylum Pseudomonadota; class Alphaproteobacteria; order Caulobacterales; family Caulobacteraceae; genus Asticcacaulis. Next base: position 242 of record DATMTF010000184.1, read on the forward strand.
CTGTAGGCCTAGGAACGCTTCGGCGCCAGGCGCATCACGGCGCGGCGCATCAGGCTCAAGCCCGCCCTGCCCCATCCGGCCAGGCCGGTTTCGGTAGCTCGGATCAGATTGACGCGGCGCTTCAGGCTGAGGCGCGCCTGCTCGAAGCGCGGGCGGCCCACCGGCAGGGCGCGCGCGGTCATGTCCAGCACCTGCGAACCCAGACGCGGCGCGTATTTGAGATTGCCTTCCAGGCACCCGCCGCCGTCCGTGGTCAGGGGCGACTTATAGTCCTCGCCGCCGGTGCCGAAATCGAAACTCTTTATGCCCAGAGGCGCGCAGTGGCGAATGATCGCCACAGTCAAAAGGATGCCGACGCTGTAGCGGTAAAAGGCCGGATCATAGGCCGGGAACCAGAAATGCACCTGCTGGCCATCGGTCAGCGAAATCTCGGCGGCGACGATCTGGCCGTCATGGCGGAACACGCCCGCGCGCAGGCCGTAATCAGGATCATCGAGCGACGCCAGCGCCGACAGCATGGCGTAGGTCCAGCCGCAGTCGAAGACATCGTGCATGCCGGTCTTGGCGTACTGGTCGCGCTTCAGGCGCAGCACCCAGTCCAGCACGTCGGGCGTCACGCGCTCCCAGGTGAAGGCGAAGCCGCCGAAATCCTTTTCGACATTGCGTTCGCAGCGGCCGATATTCTTGAAGAACTTGTGGTGGTCGGCGTCCTGGGTCGCCCACCAATGCTCGAAACCCTGCCGCGTATCCGCTATGCGGCGGCGGAGCGGCAGGGTGCGCGCCATGGCGCACATCGGCCCGACCCAGCCCTGAAACTCCAGACGGCGCGCGCCGGTCGCCGCCAGCAGTTCGCCGAACGGCATGTCATAGCCGGGCGCGGCGATCACGCCATGATAATCGCTGAGCGGCGCGCCGAACGGTTGCAGGGCGCCGGAGCGGATCTGGTACGCGAAGTAGCCGACAATGCGTTCGCCGTCCCAAAAGCGCGCCACGCCGGCATTGGGAACAGACGAAGCCGCTGCCTGCATGTAGCGTATATCGAAATAGGGGCCGGTCAGTTCCGGGCGCTGCGCCAGAAAGCTGCGCCACTGTCGCGCATCATGCGCCGTCAGATCCTGCAGGCGCAGAAGTTCGACGCGGAGAACCGGGCGCGCGGCCTGAATGTCGCTATGGGCTGTCATGGGCGCAACCCTAACACGATCAGATGACCATGGCGCTAAACGACAGGGTTAATGCGGGATTCAGGTTTTGGGGCCGATGAAAGGCTGCTGGATCGCCTTGAAGGCGTCCAGCTCCTCGCATTGCGCGCTGTGAAAGGTCAGTGCCGGCCAGTCGCGCCAGTCGATCGCCTCGCCATGCGCCTCACGCGCGTGACGCAGGGCGCAGCCGAGGGCGATGTCGGCGTGGGTCATGTCCGCGCCTTGCAGCCAGCGGCTCTTGGCGGCGGCGCGGAGGGTTTCGAGCTGATCGAGGACGGCGGCAAGCTGCGTCTGGCAACGCTCCAGCCAGACCTTTGAATGAACCTCGTGCAGGACTTTTTCGTAGAACAGGGCCACGACCTTGTCGGCGAAACCGGTGGCCAGCGCCGTATAATAAAGCGTCTGCTGACGCGCCTCGCCCGATGCGGCGATCAGCGGCATGATTTCGGCCTCCCCGTCCCTGACCTGTTCGTCCAGCCAGTCGAGAATATAGGCGCTTTCGATCAGCACGCGCCCGTCGTCGAGGATCAGGGTAGGTACGCGGCGCAGCGGATTGTGGCGCGCGATCTTGTCCCCGTCGCCGAAGGTTGACCATGGACGATGTTTGAAAGCGAAGCCATACAGCGTCATGGCGATGGCGACGCGGCGCACAAACGGCGAATCGTACTGGCCGATCAGGATCATGGATGCGACTCCATAAAAGCGCCAATGCCGCCGCCGCCATACCAGCCGCCGTGCGCACATCCGGCGCAGGCGGCAGCGATCAGTGTGAACAGGATAAGCTTGCGCATCGACATGCCTCCAAATCCGGCGGCGCTATGAGGTCACGGCTTCGTCCGGCTTGTCAAAACAAAAGGTGGTAAAGGCCGGTTTGGCGGCGATGGATTGTGTGATACAGTGAATACACGTATTCAAAGGACGTGTTCCATGGCCACATCCATTCGCCTGGATAGCGACACCGAAGACCGGCTGAACCGTTTGGCCGCCCTGACCGGGCGGACCAAGGCCTATTATTTGCGGGAACTGGTCGCGCGCGGGCTGGAGGATCTTGAGGACTATTACCTCGCCGCCTCGACGCTGGAACGCGTGCGCAAGGGCGAGGAGATGGTTCATTCCGCTGAGTCCGTGAGACGCGAACTTGGCCTGGAAGATTGAGTATTCCGATACGGCGCTGAAGCAGCTTAGAAAGCTGGACCGTCAGATCGCCCGCCGCATCCTCGATTTTATGGATGAGCGCATTGCACCCGCCGACGATCCGCGCCAGTCTGGCAAGGCGTTAAGCGGCCCCTTACGCGCCTTCTGGCGTTACCGCGTTGGGGACTATCGCATCATCTGCGATATTCAGGATGGGAAATTGTGTGTGCTGGTGGTTGAGATCGGCAATAGGCAGGAGGTTTACCGATAGGGCAAATACTATATGGAAGCCATTCTATTCCGGCCTTCGTTAGACGTACATAAATGTCGGCGCTTTCAGCCCACGTCCAATTGCCTGGCATGCTCTGTTTTAGATTATGCCCCGATTTTCCATCCAAACTCTTTCTTTCGTCCATCGAAATGAGAACAATCTTAACGTGCTTTTTGATAAATTCGGC
>DATMTF010000185.1:0-3295 GCA_035565015.1 Asticcacaulis sp.
GAACTAAGACAGCTTCGGTGACATGGTCACCGCCTGTCCTATTGCCCAAGCGAACCCACATAATTCTCGCGCGATGGCCGTAACCACGACCGTCGGCTTTTTGCCGCTGGCGCTGAGCTTGCGATAACGGTCGCAAAGGCGCACTTGAGCCGTCCAAGCTATGTCGCGCACGGGTTTCGGTAGCTTTGAGACGACGTCGGTTTTGCCGGATGACACACGCGCTTGGTAGCGATAGCTCCACGCAGCTTCGACAAGCATCCGGCGGGCTTCGCCGTTTCCAGCGCGGGTGATCGCGCCGCGACGTATGCGGCTGCCACTCGAATGCTCTGACGGCGTAAGACCCAGGTAGGCCATCAATTGGCGGGGCTTTTCGAACCGGCTCATGTCACCGACGCCAGAGACGAAGATCACGGACGAGATTAGGTCGATCCCTCGAATGGCCCGCAAAGCCTCGACTACTGGCGCCATCGACCAATCGGGCAGCATCGCTGTAATGCGCGCTTCCAAATGGTCACGGCGATTTTGAGCCGTCCAGACAGCTTCGACATAGTCCTGAAAGACGATCTGGTGCGCTGTCTGGTCAAAACTTTGCGTCGATAGCCAACGCCGATGACGCAGGGTCCAGTTCTTTCCGGTCTCGTAGATCCTGCCATGCCGAAGGAGAAAGGCCAGCAGTTGCTGGCGCGCCCGCATCAGTTGCATGACGGCATCCATTCGTGCGCGAACCAAATCCCGAAGAGCTTCATGAACAGGGTCGGGCACCCAAACGGCTGTAAGATCACCATGCCGATGCTGAAGCGCCAACATCTCCGAATCTCGCCGATCGGTCTTAACCCGATCGCCAGGCTTTCGAGCGATCAGGCTTGGCGCCGCGAGAGTGCAACTGTGGCCAAGTGCGATCAGTTGACGGTAGATGCCATATCCGCACCCGCCAGCTTCATAGCAGAAGTCCAAGCGGTCGCCGTTCCGCGACAAACGACGCGCCAGCTTTGCCACCTCAGTTGGCGTATTGGCGATTGCCCCGATAAAGCGAACAGCGCCGTCTCGCCCCTCTTCCGCAACTGTGGCGGAGATGCTGGCCTTGTGCACATCAAGGCCAACGTAAAGTGTCCTCTGCATGATCCTCTCCAGTCGAAACACCGTGCCACAGGCGGCACGACGGCTCGACAGTGAAGGATCGAGCGCTAACCGGCCAGACGGCGCTCGAAAGGACATACGGACTTAGCCCTGATTTATCGCCAAGTTGACAGGATTTGGCCCAAATCAACATGTAGAGCATCTGGGCGCACGTCCCATCCCCCCCCTCGGAGACGTGCGCGAACGGGTGTCCCTGCCCCCCAGGGGCACCCGCCCTGACGCCCCAAATTCGGACGACAAGGCCCCACCGGAAAACCGGTGGAGCCTAAAATCGTCGGATCAGGTCTCGTGGGGACGTGACCAGATCAGGGTGTAGCCGCCGGGCTCATCGGCTTCGACGAGACTGGCGTAGATGGGGGCTGGCAGGCTTGGATCGTCGAGTTTGACGGAGATGTATTCGCGCCCGCTTTGCGCGGTCTTTTTCCAGCCTGCCCCGAATTCGGTCGCGCCGGTGAAGACGCGGTAGTCGGGGCCGCGTTCATTGCCGGGCTCCTCGACGGCGCTGAGGCGCGCCTTGATGTTGAGGGTCAGGGTCTTGATGGCGCCGGAAAAGCCATTTTCCGCTTTGGTGAAGGTGCCGATGGTGGCCATGGTGTGCTCCTTTTGAAAGTATCGGGCCGCGCCCATCGCGACCTCGATGGCGGTCGTTGAGACGCCGCTGGCGCGCTGGCGCACCCGTCAGGGCCGAAGCGCAAGCGCAGGACAGGGCGACGGCGGCTTTTTGCTTCGCGATGCAAAGCGCCCCCGGCGCGGCGGAAAAAGGCGACGCCGACCTGTTGTGACGGCGCGCCAGCGGCGTCGTGATCCGTCCCGAGAGGTCGCCTTGGGTTCGGCGCTGGCGGAAAAAACGGGTGGACGCTATGACCAACTTGCCTTTCACAATCGGACATTTCGGCTGCACGGCTTGCGATACGGACAAAGACCGGAGCGCCCGAAGCGCCCCGGCCTCTGAGGTTTAAGTGGTGACAGAGCCGCCCGCTTTACGCCGCGTCCGCCGTCGCCATGGGCGCGGCGTCGGGCGAACAGACCGGGTCATCGTCAAAGCCCGTCGCCATCGCGTCTTGACCGGCGCCTTCGTCGCTCACGCGCAGAACGGCCGGCAGCCAATGCGTTCCGGCAAGCGCCTGTTCCGCCGCCAGCGCCATCTCCGCCTTCTTGAGGCCCTTCAGTCGCGCCGCGACCTCGTCGCCGCACGCCTCGCGCACGGTGTTGAGACACTGCGCCTTGGTCACGCGTTCAAAATAGCCACGCGCGGTCGCGGTCCAATGACGGCGCATATCGAGTTTGGCGGCCTGCGCCAGCTGATTTCCAGCCTCTTTCTGACCGCGACGCAGGTCATGCGGTTGCTGCACAAGGCTCACGCTCAGCGCTACGCAATACGCCAGCAAATCGCCCAGGGCCTCGGCCTCCAGCGCCATGATCCAGTCCCACACATCGGACGCATCGGGTAGCTGTTCAGCCCAATTGGCATGGCGATCCTGCAGCAACAGAGCGTCCGGTCCGTCCGCCAGTCCGTCGGCGTAACTGTCGACGTAGGGCGAACCGATCCGCAGGTCGAGGCAACTGTGCTCGGCATGTGGGAAAAACAGGTCGAGGACCAGCTTATGGGTCAGGGCGCGGGTCGCCAGTTCGGGTTGACCGGCCAGAACGCCTCGCAGGGCTAAGGTGCGGCGCGCGCTCAGGTCACGGGTCAGGTCGGCCGACAGGTTGTCTGCGCGCACCGACGCGCTTTGAGCGTCTGCGTCTTCACCCGGCTCGCCGACCTTATCCTCGTTTTCGCCAGTGTGGCCTGCCGCGTCGTCCTGATTATCAGGCGCACCGACCTCCGCCACCGCGTCTTCTGGGCGGATCAGGCCGCGCTCGATCCGTATGGCTCCGTCGTGGGCGAGGCTGACGATCAGTCCTCCGCGCGCGACATCCTCGGGGGCAAAGGCGATGGACAGTCGCTCAAACCGGTCCAGGTCCGCTTCGAGCGCTGCAAAGCGGGCGAGCACGTCCTCCGGGACCTCGTCCTGATCCGACCACTCGGCGTAAAGGGCGTCATAATCGGCTTGCGCCTTGTGGCGCGCCGCCTGTTCGTCCTCGCTTAAGAGGCGCGTTTGCGGATAGGCCCGGCGACACGCCAGACCGTGCGGGTAGTCGAGGTGGGCTTGCGCCC
>DATMTF010000186.1:0-5233 GCA_035565015.1 Asticcacaulis sp.
GTACCGACGCCTGATACATATTTATTGACGAAGCTTCCTGAGACATATGTTATCATCCTCTGATGTCAGGTTGAAACCGACATATGGGGCGGCGCGTATAGGTTGGAAGTGGGCCTTTGTAAAAAGATGCGGCAAAATGACGCCGCCCCCTCTTGCAGGATTTAATAGTAACTATTATTGTTACGTTTTGGCGCTGACGCGCCCTTCAGATGGAGATTTTTGACATGAATCGCGTCCTTTCCCCACTCTTCGGCGCCACGGCTCTGGCGCTGGCCCTGTTCGCCGCGCCCTCATTTGCCGCCGACACCTACACGCTGGAGCCGACCCATACCTCGGTGACCTTCCAATACACCCACTTCGGCTATTCGCATCCGACCGGCAAGTTCATGAACGCCAAGGGTTCGGTGACGCTCGACGACGCCAATCCGGCCAATTCGTCGGTCGAGGTCTCGTTTGACATCAGCGGGATCAATACCGGCGTTCCGGCGCTGGACGAACACCTGAAGAGCCCGGACTTCTTCGACGCGGCGCAGTTCCCGACCGCCACCTTCAAAAGCACCAAGGTCGAGCCGACCGGCGCCGACACCGCCAAGGTCACGGGCGATCTGACCATCCACGGCGTCACCCGGTCCGTCGTGCTGAACGTCAAGCTGAACAAAGAAGCGGTTAATCCGATGATGAACAAGAAGGGCGTCGGCTTCACCGCCACCGGCATGATCAACCGCTCTGATTTTGGCATGGGCAAATATGTCCCCGCCGTATCCGATCAGATCGATCTCTATATCGAAGCCGAAGCCTATTAAGCTCAGGGGGGCGACCGCGCACCGGTCGCCTTTTTCACATGCGCCGCCTTATCATAGCCCTTAGCCTGATGATTGCGCCCGCTCCGGCAATGGCGGCGCAAACCCTGCATTTTGAGGCCGACCATACCTCGGTCATCTTTCAATACCCGCATTTCGGTCTGTCGCATCCGTCGGGCAAGATCATGGGCGCGCAAGGCGCGCTTGTTCTGGACACGGACGATCCGAGCAAGTCCAGCCTCGACATCACGCTGGACATGGCGACTCTGACCACGGCCCTGCCGCAGTTTGACGTCATGCTGAAAGGCGAGAAATACTTCGACGTCGCGCAATTTCCCGACGCGCATTTCGTCAGTACACAGATCACCCTGACCGGCGACAAGACCGCCGATGTCGCAGGCGATCTGAGCCTGCACGGCGTCACCCAGCCGGTGACGCTGCACATGACCTTCAACGCCAAGGCCTTTAACCCGGCCCTGTTCAAGACCGGCTATGGTTTTTCCGGAACCGCCCGCATCAGCCGCAAAGCGTTCGGTCTGGGCAATTACGAGCCGATCGTCGGCGACGACATCGACCTGATCATCGACGCGGAAGCTTATTGAGATGACCCCTACCCTATATATTCCGCACGGCGGCGGACCGTGCTTTTTCATGGACTGGTCGCCCGCCGACATGTGGGACGAGATGGGCGCCTACCTGAAGCGCCTGCCCGCCGATGTCGGTGAAAAGCCCAAGGCTTTGCTGATCGTCTCGGCGCATTGGGAAGAGGCCGAGTTCACCGTCCAGACCAAGCCCGCGCCCGGTCTTCTTTACGACTATTACGGCTTTCCGCCGCACACCTATGAGCTGTCCTGGCCTGCGCCGGGCGCGCCGGACCTCGCCGCGCGCGTGCAGGCGCTGGCGGCGAATGCGGGCATAGCTGTGCGCGCCGACGATCAGCGCGATTTCGACCATGGCGTCTTTATCCCGATGTTGCTGGCCTGGCCGGACGCCGATATTCCGACGATCCAGCTATCGCTGAAAGCCGGACTCGATCCGGCGGCGCATCTGGCGCTGGGCCGCGCTCTGGCGCCTTTGCGTGACGAGGGCGTGCTGATCATCGGCTCAGGCATGAGCTATCACAATCTGCGCCGCCTGATGCAGCGCGACGTGAACGGCGATATGCGCCACGCCTCGCATGACTTCGACCAGTGGCTGCAACAGGCCGTGCAGGGCGACCGCGAGGCATTGCTCCGCTGGACCGAAGCGCCGAACGCGCGCCTGTGCCATCCGCGCGAGGAGCATCTGCTGCCCTTGATGGTGGCGGCGGGCGCAGGCGCAGACGATCCGGCGCGCCTGACCTATCACGAGGACAGCCTCGGCCCGACCGGCGCCGCCATCAGCGCGTTTCAGTTCGGCTAAACGCAAGCCGCAGCCCGGCTTAACGCAATAGGCGGTCTAAGCGTTTGGCGCAGAATTTCCCTCTGGCGTTTTTATATCGTCTGCGCGACACAGGTGCGCCCATTCGCAAGCCAAGGAGCGTCCGATGTACGACCTGCATATCGCCAACAAGACCTATTCGTCCTGGTCGTTGCGCCCGTGGATTCTGCTCAAAACGCTGGATATTCCGTTTACGGAGCATATGCATTATTTCGCGCCGGATAATTCGGCCTTCAGGACGTTTTCGCCCTCGGCCCTGGTTCCATGCCTGGTCGATGGCGCAGTGACGGTCTGGGACTCGCTGGCCATCGCCGAATATGTCGCCGAGGACCATGCGTCCGTCTGGCCGCAGCAGCGCGCGGCCCGCGCCTTCGCCCGCTCGGCGGCGGCGGAAATGCATTCCGGCTTTTCGACCCTGCGCAATATCTGCACAATGAATATCGGGATCCGCGTCAAGCTGTTCGACACGCCGCCGGCCCTGATCCGCGATCTGGCGCGCATCGACGAAATTTGGCGTTACGGCCTCGCCAATTTTGGCGGCCCTTATCTGGCGGGCGGCCGCTTTACGGCGGTGGACGCCTTCTATGCGCCGGTCGTTTTCCGCATCCAGACCTATGGCGTCGGCTTCGACCTCAGCACGGAGGCGCGCGCCTATGTCGAGCGCATGCTGGCTGAACCGGCCATGCAGGCCTGGGCGGCGGCGGCGGTCGCCGAGACGCAGCGCGAACCGGGCCACGAAGCGGATGTCGCGCGCGTCGGTGAAACCATAGAGGACGTGCGGGCGAAATAGCCGCGATCACGCCGCCGCGACCATTGGTAAGAAACGGTAATAGCTCTTGCGCGGCGGCGGTTGTCTCGCCTCTCGCCACAAGGTCTGAAACCGCCTATAGGCTGCGGCCTTATGTCCGCTCCCGCTATCGTTCTTGAAACTCCGACGCCGCAACCGGTCGCCACGCCGCCCGCCTCGAAGGCGCCGCGCTTCGCCGAATTCGTCGCCCTGATCGCGTCGATGATGGCGCTGGGCGCGCTGGGCATCGATTCCATGCTGCCCGCCCTGCCGGTGATCGGACGCGACCTGCATGTGCAGCACGAGAACAGCCTGCAATGGATCATTTCGATCTATTTCATGGGGCTGGGCGTCGGCCAGTTGATCTTCGGCATCCTGTCCGACTGGCTGGGGCGCAAGCGCGTGCTTTTGTTCGGCATCGCGCTCTACGTACTGCTGGGCGTTTTAGCCGGGTTAAGCCAGAACTTCGCCATTCTGCTGGTCCTGCGTCTGGTGCAGGGCATTTGCGCCGCGACTTCGAACGTGGTCAGCCGCTCGATCATCCGCGACCTCTATTCCGGCCGCACCATGGCCAAGGTGACTTCGCTCAGCGTCATGGTCTTCCTGCTGGCGCCGGTGCTGGCGCCCAGCTTCGGTCAGGCGATCCTGAGCTTTGCGCCATGGCGCACGATCTTCTTCGCCCTATCGCTGATCGGAACCCTGACCGGCCTGTGGGCATGGCTGCGTATGCCCGAAACCCTGCCGCAGGAGCGCCGCCATCGCCCCGATCCCGGCCATCTGAAGCGCGTGAGCTGGTTCATCATCACCGAACCGTCGTCCCTGTTCTATACGCTGGCGGTCATGGTGCTGACCGGCTCGCTGCTGGCCTATGTCGCCCTAATGCCGCAAATCTTCACCGATGTGTTTCATAAGCCATCTCTGATGGCGCTGGTGTTTGCAGGCTGCGCGGGGACCATGGGCGTCGCCTCTCTGGTCAACGCCTCGCTGGTCGAGCGCCTGGGCATGAAGCGGATTTCGCACACCACCCTGACGGCCTTTATCGTCTTCACCCTGCTGCATACGGTCTGGGCGCTGCTGGGGTTCGAGACCATAGCCAGCTTCCTGATCTTACAGGCCCTGACCATGGGCGCGATGAACCTCAGCAATTCCAACTTCAACGCCGTGTCGATGGAGAAGATGGGCCATATCGCCGGGACCGCCGCTTCGCTGCAAGGCGTGGTCACCACAGTCGGCGGCGGGCTTCTGGCCTCGCTGATCGGCCAGGGCTGGACCGGTCATGTCTGGATTCTGCCATTCGGCGCGCTCCTGTGCGGCGTCGTGTCGATGGGACTGATCGTGCTGGCTGAAAAGGGCCGGATGTACCGCAATTAGCCTTTCGCCAGTTCCGCCTCCATCCAGTCCATATCCTCGTCGCTGAGACCGAAATGATGACCCGCCTCGTGGATCAGGATATGGGCGACCAGAGTCTCAAGGGTCACGCCTGTTTCCGCCCATTCGTCGAGGATCGGACGGCGGAACAGATGGATCATTGGCGGCAGGTCGCCGGTCATGGCCTCCATCTCAGCAGGCCGCCCGGCATAAAGACCGGTCAGTTCAAACGGGTCGTCGATCTCAAGCTGGTCGAGCATGTCCTGCGGCGGAAAGTCCTCGACCACCAGCACGACGCCGTCCAGATGGCCCGCAAACGGCTCCGGCAGTTTCTCCAGCGCCGCCCGTGCGAGGGTTTCGATATCGTCAAGCGATGGCGACGGACCGAAGCTCATTCGGCGACGGTGTCGGTAGAATTTTCCGGATATATTTTTACTGGCTTTTCACCATCCCATTCGACCCAGTACTGGCCGAGACGGCGCTTGCGGTCGATGGCTTTAGCGACCGCGCGCTTCAAAGCAAGAGCGACCTGATCCTTTGAGGTTGGCGTATCCATCATGACAATCCTGCGAGATTCCAAAGCAGCTCGAATTTTCGATGATGAAATATCGTGCAGTCATCGCCGTAATTCCAAAAAATCAAAGGCGGATCACTTGCGTCATCATTCATGTAGCAAACGCATTTACGCGTTCTCATTCTATAATCATTGAAGAGATTTCGCAAACTGCGGGGAAAGCGACGCTCGATATCGCGAGCAGGAATATTATGCCCGCCATGTTCCACACGTTCAGCGACGCGCGCCTTCGACATCTCGATGCTCGGCAAGGCGATATAATAGAGATCGACAGTCCAACCGACT
>DATMTF010000187.1:0-5670 GCA_035565015.1 Asticcacaulis sp.
CTGTAGCGGTGAGGGCTTTTATCTCCTGAGAAAAATGCCCCTTCACTATGAAATAGATAATAGCCCCGGCAGCTATCACCGCCAGAAGAAACATAAGCGGTGCTCCCGTCATGGTTTGCCACTCCTGTTTCCAGTGTGCGGCGACGGCTGCTGATATCTGTTCCATGATAACGCTTTGCCACGACTCCTCTTGGTTGTGGAGTCTAAAAATAACATCATTCTACCTCGAATCTACCGAGGCATTGCGCAAATACTTCCCGTAGATGTGTAAGCTACAATCCCGAATTTATAAGCCGTTTGCAGTCACGGTCCCGATCCGAACCCGCCCCTTATCCGAACGGCGTTACAATGACCGGATAAAGGAGGCGCTCCCATGCCCAATCCCGTTCATGAAGGCCAGAAGGTGTTTTCGCCCGACCAGCTCAATCAGGCCGGCGAGGACAAGGAATATTTCCACCCCGACAAGGGCCATAAGCTCGACGTCCCCAAGGACGCCAACAGGCACGCGCTGAAACCCGATGTCGAGGCCGCGCCCGGCAATACGGTCAAGACGGTCAAGGAAAAATAGCTGGCTCCGGAGCCGCAGGGCGCGTTATGACACGTCATGCTCAAGCCCGGCTCGCCGCTCGCCGATCTGATCAACGCGCCGATGCGCCCCGGTCGCATCGCGTGGATCGGCGCGCGTCCGGCCCGTCGCGCGGCCATGCAGCCGCTCACCGAAGCGCAACTTGACACCGCCAGCGGCCTGATCGGCGACCGTTATGCGGGCCGCTCCGGCGAACGCCACCTGACCCTGATCGGCGCGTCGGACCTTGCCGCCATCGCCGACTTTCTCGGCTTAGAAGCCGTCGCGCCAGACCAGCTTCGCCGCAATATCGTCGTATCCGGCGTCAACCTGCTGGCGCTCAGGGACAAGCGCTTCCGGCTCGGCGGCGCCCTGTTGCAGACCACCGGCGAATGTCACCCCTGCTCACGCATGGAAGAGACATTCGGCCCCGGAGGCTACAACGCCGTGCGCGGCCACGGCGGCGTCACGGCGCACGTGCTGGAAAGCGGCCTGATCCGCCTCGGCGACGCGCTGGAGGTGGTATGAAACGCCTTGCGCCGCTGCTGCTCGTCCTGACCGCCTGCCAGCCGAAACCCGCCGCCCTGCACGCGCCCGACCTCGCCAACGGCCAGCGCCAGTTCGCAGCCTGTGCGGGCTGCCATTCCCTGCAAGCGGGCGTCACCGTCTTCGGTCCAAGCCTTTATTCCGTGTACGGACGAAATGCTGGCAGTCTGCCGGGGTATGACTACAGCCCCGCCCTGCGCGCCTACGGCAAGAGCTGGGATGACGCGACCCTCGACGCCTTCCTGGCCTCACCCGGCAAGACGGTTCCGGGCACGCGCATGGGCTTCTGGGGGCTGAACAATGCGCAGGACCGCCGCGATCTGATCGCTTATCTTAAGCAGACACGCTGATCTCGCGGCCCATCTCGCCGCGCTTCACCGCGCCATACCACGCCCAGAGCAGGTGCGCCGCCACCGACCGGTAGGGCGACCAGAGCAAGGCCCGCTCCGCGCAATAGGCTTCATCCGGCCGCGCCGCCAGCCCGTCCAGCCAGCCGACCGCCTCGCGTAAGGCCACATCGCCGACCGGAAACAGGTCGAGCCTGCCTTCGGAAAACATCAGATAGACCTCGGCGGTCCAGCGCCCAATGCCCTTGAGCTTTAAAAGCGTCTGCGCCGCCGTCTCGATATCCATGACCAGCAGGGACGCCGCATCGAACTCGCCGCGTAATATCGCCTCGGCCAGCGCCTTCATGTAAGCGATCTTGGGCCGCGACAGCCCATAGGACCGCAGCGCCTCGTCCGGATGATCGCGCACCGTCTGCGGCGTCAGCTCGCCGACCCCGGCCTGCACACGCGCCAGGATTGTATCCGCCGCCTTGACCGACAATTGCTGCTCGACGATCAGCCGCAGCAGCGCCTCGAACCCGCCGGGCCGCAGGCGATACTGGATATGCGCAAACCGCGCGCACAGATGCGACAGGCGCGGATCAGCGGCGGCCAGATGAGCGAGATGTTCGGGATCGAGCGCGTTGCGGGTCATGCCGCTCGACGCGCCGCCAGCGCCGCCCTGGCCGCATCGTTCAGAAACTGCGAACGGTTGTCGGCGACGCGCTCGATCGCCGCCAGCACGTCCTCGTCCATCATGATATTGACCCGCACCTTGCGACCGGGCAGTTCGGCGCGGACAAGAATGCGGCAGACCTCGTCAATATCCGGGTCGTGCGCAATGGCGTCCATATCAGACGGAGTCGGCACAGGCTGCCCGTCCTCGGCCATGCCGGACAGGTGCAGGAACAAGGCTTCTTCCGCATGGCGCGCCGTCGCCTGAAGCGTGGCCCCCGCGCTGACGCAACCGGGCAGATCGGGAAAAAACACGCCAAATCCTTCGGCGCCGCGCTCGATAATGGCTGGAAAATACAGATTCGTCATAGGCCCATATCCTATCTGAGACTTAGTCCGCTTTGCTTCTCGATGCTCTTTAATGTGCCGGTGGGCAGGTCGGCCTTCGGGTGCGGGACCGTCACCACGCCTTTGATGTTCGGGTGACGAAATTGTTTATGGCTTCCGGACTGGCGAACCTCTTTCCATCCATTCGCCTCAAGTCTCCGAATAACCTCGCGGCTTTTCATCTTCTTGTCCCCCCGGCGCATTATAGCGACAGGAGTCGTCATTGGCAATAGGAAGTGTGTATAGATGTGTATAGTTGCGATCAGGACTTGATGCAACCCACCTGAGCCACGCGATATTCTCTGCGCAAAGTATCGGCCACAATGCCGTAATTGCGCTTGGTGACGATGGCCTCGGACTCATAGTCCGGCGTGCGCTCCGGCGGATTGGCGATGGCCAGCACGGTCTGCGGCGTCGAGGTGTAGATGCGGCCCCGGCGCGGCGATTCCTTCAGGGTGATCCCAACCACGCGCGATGTGTCGTCAATGGCCGGACCGCCCAGAAGCTGATTCAGATCGCCTTTAAGGCCATGCGTCTGGCCCGCCTTGGCCCAGGCCAGCACGGTTTCATTATGCCCGCCGCGCTTGGAGCGCTCGATCAGGGTCTGGCCGATCAGCCGCGCCGTCGCCTCGCCGACCACGCCGCCGGGAAAACCCGGCATGAAGGCGCGCATGCCCGGTTTGACGTCTTTCGGATCGACCAGCGGTAAAGGCCGTCCGGCGCCGTCGGTGACGCCCATCACATAATTATCGACGCCCTTGATGGCTTTCACCGTCATCGGCGCGGCCAGATTGCCGCCGATATTGATAAACGGATGCGTGCAGTCGCGCACCGAGGCGCTGGCCACGGTCCACTCGCCGGTTTTGGCGACCGAAAAGGCCGTGCCGGTCATCACCTTGGTGTTGTCGACCGGCAGGTTGATGATCGACATGGCGGCGAACGGGGTATAGGTCGCAAACAGCGACATCTCGCCAATGCCCGGCGGCGGCGGCGCAGGGGGCGCGTCGGAGCGCTCATGCCACTTGCCGGGAACGACGACCAGAGCCGTGACCAGGGCGCCGTAAAGAAGCCAGTCGGCCTTCATCTTCAGCCCGCCACCGCCGCGGCCAGCACCAGAGCCGCCGCCAGCTTGGCCGCGACCAGCAGCACCGCCGCCGACACCTCGCCCTCATTGATGCGCGCGGGCAGGCCGGTGAGCAGGAAATCGACCAGACGGAAGACGAACAGTTGCAGGATGATGGTGGCCCCGCCCCACAGCAGGATTTCGCGCAAGCTCGTCGAAGCCGCCATCGACGCCGCCAGCGGAATGGCCAGACCGATGATCACCCCGCCATAGGCGACGGCGGCGGCGGAATTGCCCTCGCGGATCTGATGGATTTCCTTATAGGGCGTCAGGATGGAATAGATGGTGGCGCCGATCAGCAGCAGCAGCAGGGTCACGCCCGCATGCAGCAGGGTCACCGGGAAACCGGCGGCGAAGGCCTGCATTTCCGGGCGCAGCACTTCGGGCGACAGGAAGTTGAAGTTAAAATCGGACGTCATCACTTACCCCTGGGTCACGCCAACGATGCGCCGTTTGCGGGACGGCGACAGTCTTGGAGCAGACGCCGTGCAAGATCAAGTCCAGCCGTAACGCCTGTGGATAAATTTATGATGACAGACTCAAACCCCTTAGCAGTAAAGGGTTAGCCGATCATGCCCGCCGCAAGGTGGGCATAGGGCAGATGGTCTTCGGCCTCGCCCGTGTCCTGTTCTGAAGCAGTCTCTGCGACAATTTCCGCCGCCGCTTTCGCTTCGCGGCGCACGACGCTGGCGCGCTTCTTCTCGCTCTCGGACTTCAACTGGCCGCAGGCCGCCAGGATGTCGCGACCGCGCGGCGTGCGGATCGGCGAGGCGTAACCGGCCTTGTTGAGAATGGCGGCGAAGGCCTCGATCGTCTTCCAGTCCGAACACTGATAATCCGTCCCCGGCCACGGATTGAACGGGATCAGATTGATCTTGGCCGGTATGCCTTTCAACAGACGTATCAGTTCGCGCGCCTCGGCGGGGGAGTCATTGACGCCCTTGAGCATCACATATTCAAACGTCACGCGGCGCGCGTTCGACAGGCCCGGATAGGCGCGGATGCCCGCCATTAACTGCGCGATCGGATACTTCTTGTTCAGCGGCACCAGCACATCGCGCAGAGCGTCATTGGTGGCGTGCAGGCTGATCGCCAGCATGGCCGCCGTGCGCTCGCCCAAAGCTGGCAGCTCCGGCACGACGCCGGAGGTCGAAACCGTGATGCGGCGGCGCGACAGGGCGATGCCTTCATGGTCGGAAATAATGGCGATCGCGTCGGCGACATGGTCGAGATTATAAAGCGGCTCGCCCATGCCCATGAAGACGATATTGCTCAGGCGGCGGTCTTCCTTGGGCGACGGCCATTCGCCGAGGTCGTCGCGCGCCACCTGCACCTGCGCCACGATTTCGGCGGCGGTCAGGTTGCGCACCAGCTTCTGCGTGCCGGTGTGACAGAACGAGCAGTTGAGCGTGCAGCCGACCTGCGACGATACGCATAAGGCGCCCGCGCGGCCCACGTCAGGAATATAGACGCTCTCGACCTCGATGCCCGGCGCCATGCGGATCAGATATTTGCGCGTGCCGTCGCGCGAAATCTGCCGCTCGACGATCTCAGGCCGCGTCAAAGTGAAGTGGTCCTTGAACAGCGCCCGCTGATCCTTGGCGATATCGGTCATCAGGTCGAAATCGGTGACGCCGTAATGGTGGATCCAGCGCCAAATCTGTTGCATCCGCATCTTCGCCTTGCGCGGCTCGACCGTGCCCGACGCGATCAGCGCCTCAACCAGCCCCTCGCGCGTCAGCCCCGTGATGTTCACGGGCGACGAAGAAGGCTTTGCAGACAGGTCAAGCGTATGGGCCACAGCGGGATACTCGATATGCGGGGAAGCCGCGTCCTATACAGGAAGCGGGCGCGAAAGTCCAACCGCCGGGCGCGGCGGCAGTGACTCAATTTGAATCTGCGCGTTGATGGAGATACGATTTCGAGGAAAGCCTTTCGCATCAAATGCGGAGGCAGCAGTGAATCTTATTATCGATACGATCGCAATCGAAGCAGTTCAGCAAAAGTTTCAGATCAGGCCTGAAATGGTTGATGGCCAGGTTGCATAT